>JBBQBR010000312.1:0-4197 GCA_038317875.1 Lysobacterales bacterium | reverse complement strand
AGCAATCTGATCCGCACGATTATGGAACAACGCGATGGCACGCTTTGGATCGGCACGCACTCGGGTATTGGGCGCTTAGACAAGCTAGAACCCAGCGCGACTGAGCCCGAACGTTGGCTGGCTAAGTTTTCCCGCTTTACGATTCGAGACGGCTTGCCAAATCCGACGGTTTATTGTCTGCAAGAAGATAAGTTAGCCCAGCTGTGGCTGAGTGGCAATATGGGCTTAGTTAGTTTTTCCCCAGCCCGGGGCCTATGGCATAGTTTTGGGCTACAGGACGGGCTACAGGATTTAGAGTTTAACGGCGGCGCGTGTACAAAGTTTGAGGATGGTCGTTTAGCGTTCGGCGGCGTTGCTGGTACGAATGTGTTTCGCCCTGAAACCATCAAGGACTCAAATTTTTTAGCGCCCGTGCGTTTATTAACGGTGCGTATCGCCGGACGATCCAGGCCGCTTAATGCCGATGGCCGCTATACGCTCGCCTATGCTGACCGTACCGTTAATATTGAGTTTGCGGCGCTGGATTATCGTGCGCCGATGCGCAACGGCGTCGCATACAAGCTCGATGGGTTTGACGAAAATTGGGTAACGGGCCGCGGATTGGGGCAGGCGAGCTATACCAATTTGGCGCCTGGTACGTACCGTTTTTTAGCGCGTGGCAGCAATGGTGATGGTCTTTGGAATCCGGCGCAGCTTGAGCTTACCCTTACCGTGTTGCCGCCGTGGTGGTTGAGCAGCTCCGCATTTTTCGCCTATATTTTGGTTTTGGCGGCTTTGGCGTGGCTTTTTTACTGGCGAAGACGGCGTGCGATTGAGCGCGAACAAGGTTTCGTTGATGACTTAAAAGAACGCGAAGATCGTCTGCGGTTGAGCCTTTGGGGTAGTCGTGATCTGTATTGGGACTACTCTGTTGACGGACAACCTAAAGGGTTTCATGCTGCATCGAGCGCTAACTCGGCAAATAATGTGCCTTCGCACAGCTCAGCATCAAACAATCTCGCGTTAAATAACGCGGGCGCGAAGCTGGCGACACGCCAAGTGCTGACGCGTGGCCTAGATACATCGAACTGGCGTCATACGATGCGCCGAGCTGAAACCGAACTGGTGCTGGGGCCAGGCATGGACGGTGAATTTGATGGTGCTGAGTATCTAATGACGCAAGTACACCCCGATGACATCGAAGCGCTGTTGGCTGAGATCAATCGTGTTTTGATGGGTGAAACGGATGAATTGAGTTCGGAACATCGAATTAAGCGATCAAATGGCGAATGGACTTGGCTTTTGGCGCGCGGGCGGGTGGTGCGCCGGGACGCTAATGGACTGCCACGCCAAATTGCCGGCACCGCACGTAATATGGACAGCGTGCGCGCGGCCGCACTTGAACTGGAGATTTCCAGTCGCGTGATTGAGCGCATGAGTGAAGCAGTGGCGGTGAGTCGCGAAGACGGCAAGTTGATTAAAGTTAACACCGCATTCGAGCAAATGACGGGTTATCCCGAGGGCGAAGTACTTGGGCGCAGCGTCGCCTTGCTCGAATCACCGCGCCACGACGCCGTGCAATACAAGAGTATCCAGGAAATGGTGCGTAAAGATGGCCGCTGGAAAGGTGAAATGTGGCAGCGGCGCAAGGATGGCAGCGATATCTTAGTCAGTGTCGAATTTACCCGAATCGAAGCCAAGCAGGGCGCGGCGCCGATTCGAGTGGCGGTGATGAGCGATATTACTGACCGTAAACGCGCTGAAGAAGAATTGCGTTTTCTAGCGAATTTTGACGCGTTGACCGGACTGCCGAATCGCACCAAATTGCTGACGCGAATGGCGCGTGCGTTTGCCAGGGCGAAACGCCACGAACACCGCGTAGCTGTGTTGTTTCTGGACTTAGATCGGTTTAAGCAGATTAATGACAGTCTAGGCCACGCAGCGGGCGATGAGTTACTGCGCGGTGTGGCTGATCGAATGCGGCTTGCGGTGCGGGAAATTGATACGGTCGCGCGCCTTGCAGGTGACGAATTTGTGCTGCTTGTGGAGGAAATTGTGTCTTTCGAAGGCGCAATGATTGCCGCACAACGGGTGCTGGAACGCTTTGCTGCGCCGTTCAATTTAGGCGGTACCGACGTCGTGGTTAGCCCCAGCATTGGTTTGGCGGTGTTCCCCGATCATTCCGAACGCCCAGATGAGCTGCTCAAATGCGCAGATTTGGCGATGTATGCGGCGAAAAGTTCGGGCCGAAACACCATCAGAATTTATGAAAGCGAGCAAAGTTCGGTAGCGATTGAACGTGCTGAGACTGAAATCCTGTTGCGTCGTGCGCTGGAGCGCGAGCAATTTGAGGTGTATTACCAAATCGCGGTTGATATGAAAACAGGAAAACCGCTGGGTGTTGAGGCTTTACTGCGTTGGCGACACCCACAGCATGGGCTGATTGGCCCAGATGCATTTATTGCGATTATGGAAGACAACGGCATGATTGTGACCGTTGGACGCTGGGTGCTCAACGAGGCGTTGGCGCAGCTGAAAGCCTGGGATTTGGGCGGTTTGCCGAATCTTTATGTTTCGGTTAATTTGTCAATTTTGCAGCTCAATCGGGGTAATTTAGTTGCCGAATTGATGATGCTGTTGGAGCTTTATGAGCTTGCTGGGCAGCGATTAACACTAGAATTGACCGAGTCTTTGGTGATGGCAAACCCGGAGCAGTCGATTGCGACGTTGAACCAAATTTCGGAACTGGGCGTGCAAATTGCGATTGATGATTTTGGCACAGGGTATTCGTCACTCGCCTATCTAAAGCGTCTGCCGATCGATAAGCTCAAAATTGACAGGACTTTTGTTCGTGACTTGGGCGAAGACAGCGACGACAAGGCGATTACGCACTCAATCATCGCGTTGGGTCAAACGCTAGGCCTAACTGTTATTGCCGAGGGCGTTGAAACCAAGGTGCAGGAGAGCTTGTTACTATCTTTGGGCTGCACGCAGGCGCAGGGCTTTCTTTATGCGTGGCCCATGCCCGCCGCTGAATGCACCGCCCTGTTGCGTGAGCGCATGCGCTAAAACGCAAATTTCTTTTGTTCGAAGCGCGTTTCAATGACTTTCGCCATTGCGCTTTCTATTACGTGTTCAATTAGCCTTACATCCTATGAAAAATTCACTTGAACCCAGCATTGAGCTTATGCAAATTGACCCGCGCACCCGCTATTTCACCGCGCTTGGTGTTGCGTTTCTGGCGTTACTACCCTTGATTCCACTGTGGGTGCTTTCCGTCAAGTTTGGTTGGGCATTTTGGTGGTTGCTTATCTATGTCGTATTCGGGTTGGTTGCTGCGGTTCGCTATGCGAGTGCTGCGCACGCACGATTTGGCTACGCGCTATTGGACGACGGGCTATGGCTGCAAAGTGGCGTGTTTTGGCGTAAGGCTGTTTTTGTGCCGCGTCAGCGCGTGCAGCACACCGAAGTCAATCATGGCCCGCTAGATCGGAAAATGGGGTTGGCAAAATTAGTGCTGCATACTGCCGGCTTGCGGCTGCAGCACTTGACCATTCCTGGATTAACCGACGCGCAAGCGCACGCTTTGCGCGATAACTTACTTAAACGCGCACCGCCTGAGCAAGTTGTGCTGCCGATTGTTCCTGCGCTTCGATTTGACGCGGCGGATGTTCATGCACCCGCTGTCGAAGCGTCAACTGAAGCCGAAGTGGAGAATCAAGCAGCTGTTGAACCGCAAGATGCATTGGCATTTAACCCGCGGGAAAGCGAATCTGGCCCAGCTGATCCTACAGGCCCGCGTGGCCAAGCCGCCCGATGATGACTGCAAAATCTAAAAATCGAACGTTGAGTAAAAGTCAGTGATGAATCAAGCACAGCCGGAAAACGTTTCGAGTAGCGAAAATAGTCCCGGCGAGCGGCTGCACAACTTAAGTTGGCTATTCGTGCTCATCGCTCAAATTTGGAACTTGATCGTGCCGCTTACGCTGGTGTTTGTTGCTGGGCGTATGGACAAAGATGATGGCTGGCAATCACTTTTGGCAATACTTGCAGCGCTTGCGTTATCCGCGTATTCGCTCTTTTATACGATGACTTTTAGATTTTGGGTCACGCCCGATGAGCTGGTCGTTAAAGAAGGATTGTTCAATCGCACATTGCGCCACGTGCCTTTTACCCGCATCCAAAATGTTGCCTTTCGTCAAAGCCTGCTGCACCGCC
>JBBQBR010000311.1:0-4200 GCA_038317875.1 Lysobacterales bacterium | reverse complement strand
ACCTTCGCGAACGCTGATCGCTAATACATTGATGGACTATGGACGTTGGTTTTGGCTGCATCTAACTGCGTTCATAGTGTATTTGCTGGGATTTGGTATAGCCGCTATCGTTGCGGTGAGCGCTGAAATGCGAGTCGAGCAATACGTCGATGCAAATTCATATGCCAATACGCAGACGTTTAGTAGGATGCTGGCACTGCTGATTGCGCTCATGACGCATTTTTTCGTCGAAATCGCGCGTGCTGAATATGTGCTGGATTCAAACTTGCGCGTTCCACCCGTCGCTTTTTTGCGTGCGCTTACACGCGGAAAGTTTTTAAGGCGCATCACGGGCTACCTGCTTGTTTGCGGCATCGGCATCAGCCTGTTGCTTTTATTTCTGCTGCTGCGCCAGCAAATGGGTGGCGCAGGTTTGATCGCGATGCTGAGCACGTTTGTTTTGGCGCAATGCAGTGTTGCCGCCCTGGCTTGGATGCGCACAGCGCGGCTTTTTGTGCTTGCTGCCCTGGTCGAGCAAAGCGCGATAGGTCAATCGACGATTGCTATGAATGCGTCTGAAAAGTCCTATCATTCGCGCACGTGAATAAAAACTCAACCCCCGCCGATCACGCTGATCCGCCCGCAGAGCTAAGTGCGCAGGCTTCAGTTGCGTCTGTCAGTTACGCTGAGGAAATCACCGACGGATTGCAAATATCGGGCAAGCACCCTAAGGCCAATTTTGCTGGCTTTCGTGGCGCGGTGGATAGTTTTGATACAACTGGACCGGCCATTTACGACACGCTTTCTGGCGCAAAAATACGCGCTATAGCGTCTGATTCGCAGTCTTTGCCTGAGCAACTTGGCCCTTGGCGTATTTGCAATTTAGTCGGCCGGGGCGGCATGGGTGAAGTGTGGCGCGCCGAGCGTTGCGATGGCATGTTTGAAATGGTGGTTGCGATGAAGTTTTTGCGCAGCGACCGCCCGGATGTGCTTGAGCGTTTCAAGTTTGAGCGGCGCGTATTGGCACAGCTTGATCACCCGAATATTGCGCGCTTGATTGACGGTGGCGTCACGCCAAATGGCTTGCCGTACTTGGTGACAGAATTTGTCGAAGGTGCGCAGTTAGATCGCTGGTGCGAGCAAAAACGGCCGAAACTGCGCGAGCGCTTGCGGCTGTTTTTGCAAGTGTGTGATGCAGTTGCCTATGCGCATTCAGAGCTGGTGGTACATCGCGATATCAAGCCTGGAAATATCCTAATAGATGCGGACGGTACCGCGCATTTGCTCGATTTTGGCATCGCAAAAGTAGTCAGTGGCCCGGGCTTGGACGAAGCCACCGACGAATCGCCACACACGCCGGAATATGCCGCACCCGAGCAAGTGCAGGGCGGCGCAATTACCGTTCGAACCGATGTTTACGCGCTTGGGCTGCTGCTGTATTGGCTGCTCACCGGTGATCGTCCGCAGGCACGCGGGGGGCCGCTTGCTGAGCAAATTGAACGCATTTTAGAGCGCGTCCCACCGTTGCCTAGCGCCGCAGTTTTGCCAGCCATGCGGTTGCTGGTCAGCAGTGCGGAGTTAACCGGTGATTTGGACTGCATCATAAGCAAAGCGATTCATAAAAATCCTGCAGATCGCTTTGTCAGCGTGTCGGAGCTGGCTGGCGATATACGTTTGTACTTATCCGGTCGTCCAATCGCTGCACGGCCTATCAATGGATGGGAGCGCACTGGCGCCTATTTGCGGCGTAACGCTCAGCTTGTTGCAGCGGGAACGATCGCCGGGTTACTGATTCTGAGCGCCGCTGGCATTGCCTTGTATCAGGCGGGTAAAGCGGGCGAAAGTACAGCGGCCATGCAGCGCCAACAAATGCAGGCAAATGCCAGGGAAAATGAAACTCTAGGCGCGCGCGCGTTTATCTCCGCGTTGCTCAAAGACGTCGAACTGCAGGGCGCTGCTGGCCCTGAACTGGCGCGTCGCGCACATCGATATGCGGTAACGACGCTGGCCAGTTTTCCCGAACTGCAGGCCGGGGTAATTTGGGAGGTGGCAGGTGCTTACGCTAATTTTGAGCTGTACGCCGAGCGCGAGGCGATGCTGCGGGAGAATTACGAGCACGCGCGTGGACAGGGGCTTGCTGATGCACAAGCGGTGGCGGCTTGCGCGTTAGCCTCGCAGCGCGCCGAATCTGGACACAGCGCCGAGGCGCGCACGCTATTGGATTCGGCCAACGCACTTTTGCACATCGAATCGGAAGCATTTTTGTGGGCGCAACTCGATTGCGCCCGAATTGGCGGCCGGGCATTGCGCTATCTAGGCGACTACGAGCGCGCGGAAACGCAAATCGCCAACGCCGCACAATTGATGCGGGCACGTTACGGTGCCGACGAATGGCCGCAAAGTAGCGAAAATTTGAAGCTCAGCCAGGTGCGGCATAGTCAATACATTGATATGTTGAATGGCTTAGCGATTGCGCACATTCAAGCCGGGCATTTTCGTGCTGGCGAGGCGACGTTAAACGAACTAGCTGCGCTGCTGCGGGCGCAGGGCCGCGAGCAAAGTAATCAAATGGCGAACGTTTACGCCAATTTGGCCGCCACACAACGGGCGCTTGGCCGCTATGAAAGTGCGCGCAATCATTCGGAGTTAGGCTTAGCGCTACAGCGCAAACGTGATCCGCATGCCCTGAACCCATCGACCGTTTGTGTGCGCGCACAGCTGGCGCACCAATTGGCCGAGCCCAATGCGGTTGTCAACGCGCTCGTAATGCAGTCTAAATCGCTGATCAGCGCCGATTTAGCCGCGCCGCAACTCTCCGCCCGTCAATGCTGGGCGGAATTAGCGGATATTGCCGCCCAAAGCGGCAATGACCGTGAACTAGCGCTCGCCGCTACAGCACTTATTACGCTAGCCGCCAAACTTTCCGCGCCCGAGCGCGCTCGCGACGTGCCGATGCTACGATTGATGCTGATCCAGGCGCAGCGGCAGTACGCACGAACCGGAGTTGTGCCCGACAGCCTAAACACGCTGCTGAACTTGGATGCGCAGCGCTACTCAAGCTTAATGCCGATCAAAGCCGGCGCTTTAGCG
This sequence comes from Lysobacterales bacterium, assembly GCA_038317875.1. Taxonomy (GTDB): domain Bacteria; phylum Pseudomonadota; class Gammaproteobacteria; order Xanthomonadales; family SZUA-5; genus JANNYA01. The sequence goes on along the minus strand of JBBQBR010000311.1, from coordinate 1,131 downwards.
CTAGCGACGAAAGCCGCGCGTGCGGTCGGCGATACGGCGCGTGCAAATCAGCTTTTTAGTGAACTAAGGCAGGTGGTTGGCGATGAGTATCCGGTTGAGCATCCGGTTTTTACGGTTGATTCGGTGCCAACGAGATCCTCAGATTCCTTGTAAAAACGCGAGCAGAGCGTCGCGTTGTGCTTTTGAGGCGGTGCGAAATTGCTCCTTTGACCGATTCGCCTCGCCGCCATGCCACAGAATTGCCTCGGCTAAGCCGCGCGCGCGCCCATCGTGCAAATATTCGCTGTGATCATTGACCACCGGCACCAAGCCCAAGCCCCAAAGCGGTGCAGTACGCCATTCCGAACCCGTGGCTTGAAAATCAGGCCTGTTGTCGCTCAGGCCTGAACCCATATCGTGCAAAAGCAAATCGGTGTAGGCATGCATGCGTTGATTACGCAGGTATGCGCGGCTCGATTGCGTACCGGTGCTCAACGTTTCGATATGGCAAGCGCTGCATTGAAATTTGCGGAAAAGCGCTTCTCCTAACTTGCTTTGCGGTGTCTTTGGGCGCTGTTGCGGCACGCCCAGTGTTTGCACATATTGATTGAGCTTGTCGGCAAAAACAGCCGACAGCTCAGGCTCGCCGCCATTGATTGCGCGCAGGCATGCGGCCTGTTGCGGCTGGCAGTTTTGTTTCGGCTCAAATGTCGAGGTGATGCCGATATCGCCGAGTGCGGCACCTAAATTTTGATCGCTCAGAGTTGCAACGTTTGCTTTCCAGCCAAAGCGGCCAATGGTGTAAGCGTCTAGCGAATTTGAATAGACGCGATTGACGCGGCCTGAAATCCCATCTTTATTGACATCATTTGGATCGCTTAGCGCCTCGATGGTTGCATCACTAATGCCCTCGAACAGTCCCATGCCAAAGACAGCCGGTGCGACGCGGGCTGAGCTTAAAATGTTCTTTGGTAGGCTGCCGTACGCTAGCTTATCAAAGGTAATCAATGGTTTGCGTAGGCTAAAGGCGCTGCCGTCGGCGTAGGTACCAGCGCGCTCTTGCCATTGAATTTGAACACGCGCCTCCGGCTGCACACCGGGAATGGCGCGATCACTGATTTGCGTGCCATAGCCTGGCACTGGCTTCGGGCC
>JBBQBR010000310.1:0-4210 GCA_038317875.1 Lysobacterales bacterium | reverse complement strand
GGGCACTTATTACGGGTGCTACACGGCGATACAAAGGCAATTTCACCACAACCTGCGGTGCAATCGTCAGCCAACCTGCAATTGATGCAACGGGCGCGCTGTCTTGGGATCCCGGGAACGTCCCAGCAGGCACAAACTGCGACGCCACCTATGAGATTGAAGTGCAACCGAAAGGTGCCGGTCGGCACCTGCTAACCGGACCTACTGCCACTGGCACAAATGCAACGATGACCGATGAAACCGGCACGCCATTTACCTTTGGGCCATTGTGCGAAATGGCTGTGCAAACTGGTGTTACCGTTCCCGTAACCCTTTCCAACGTCGACGTCAAAGAAGTTGGCGGCGATCTAGTCGTGAATTTCAACACCGCCGCCGAAGCGGGTACTTTAGGCTTCCGTGTCTTGGCCGATATTGGCAAAGGCGTGCAGGCGCGCGTGGAAATTGGCAGTGCTGCGTCCAAGACCATCGACAGCTTGAAAGAGCAGTCCTACTCCGTTCGCGCGCGCAATCCGGGTGCGGATCAGGTTTGGATTGAGGAAAGTTCGGTTGATGGCAAAGCCACGCTTTACGGGCCTTATAAAGTCGGCAGTTCTGTCGGTGAAGTGGGTCTAGCACAGCCTTTAAATTGGGCAGCGGTGAATGAAGAGCAATTGAGCTTCCGTGCAGCGCAGGGTGTAGCGATGCGTGGCTTGAATTCAAATTCTGCCGAAGTTCGCGTCAGCAGCGACGGTTGGGTGCGTATATCGCAAGAGCAATTGTTTGCTGCTGGGGTCAATTTATTTGGTCAGCCGGTTGAGAACATTGCAGTGCGGTTAGGCAGCGTCACCGTGCCAGCGCGAGTCAGTTTGGGCGCGAAAGCGTTTGGGGCAGGCAGCACAATTGAGTTTTTTGCGAAAGCGGTGCAGAACAGCCTTTACACAACTACGTCGGTGTATCGCATTGAAGCTGGCCCCGGCCTAGCGATGAGCGAAATCGACGCACGCACCAAGGGCGCAGGCGCGGATGTTGAGGTTTTGAATGCCCCTGGTGCGCTGATGCTCGATAACAACACTACCTACAGCTTTAGCTCGCCGCTGGCGGATCCGTGGTTCAGTTTCCGCGCGCTGCGCAGTGGTGGCAGCCCGGTGGGTGTGGGTAGTTTAAGCTTTACGATCAAAGATCGACTGGTGCCGAGTGTCAATACGGCAAGCGTGGCGGAGACTTTGACCGTCAACTTCTGGGGCGGTTTAGAGTATGCCGGCGCAACACCAGATCACCACGCGGTGTTTTTCCTCAACGGCGTGCGCTTAGGTGAGGTGATGTTTGATGGCTTCACGGCGGGCACTAAACACTTTAATTTGCCAGCCGGCGCTTTGCAGTCGGGCACCAACACGTTCACGGTCAACTTGCCCAACACCACTGGCTTTGCCAACGATATCGTCAATATTGAATCAGTGCAGGTGGGCTATGTGCGCAGCCTTATCGCCGTGGACGACCATTTAAGGATTGAATTGCCTGCATCCTCAAATGCGGCACCGATTAAGGGCGAAGCACCTGCCAGCAGCACCTTTGTGATTAAAGGCTTGAGTGGCCAGCGGGTCGCTGTCGTGTTAGAACGTGCGGGCGTTAGCAGTTGGCTCAATACCGATGCGGTTGCCGCGGGCAGTTTGCGGGTTAAGCTGAATGCGCAAGCCGGGGATCAGCTCGTTGTGCTGCCCATCAATACCAGCGTAACGCCGATTGCTGTTGCACCTTTGGCCGACCCAATTGCGGGTGGCAAAGCGAGCTATTTAGTCATCAGCCACCCCAGCTTCATTCCGAACTTGGGTTCGTTCGTAGCAGCTAAGCAACAGCAGGGATTCATCGTCAAAGTCGTCGATGTCGAAGCGATTTATCGCCACAACAGCGCAGGCGTGGTTGACCCGGCCGCGATCCAACTGGCGATTCGACGTGCGCAAAGCACGCTTGGCACCACCCATGTTCTGCTAGTGGGCGGCGATACCTATGACTACCAAAACGTGCTGGGCGTGAATTCGGTCAGCTTCATCCCGACCAACTACCGCCGCACCGGGCCGATCATTGCCTTCGCGCCAAGCGATGCGGTGTATGCTGATACTGACGGCGATGGCAAACCAAATGTCGCAATCGGCCGCTGGCCTGTGCGCACCACGGCCGAGTTGAACGCGATAATCGCCAAAACGTTGAACTACGAAAGCACCAAGAAAGCCTTGTTCATCAGCGACCGTAGCCTTAATGGGGTTAGTTTTGCCAGCGAAGTTACACCTTTAGCGAGTTTGTTAAGCAAAGACTGGACCGTCAACCAGTTGAGCCTAGACAGCTATTTACCTGGCCAAGCGGCAACTGCACGCGCTGATATTGTTAACGCCTTAAACCAGGGCGTCAGTCTGTTTAGCTACTACGGCCACAGCGCACCTTCAAGCTGGAGCCGCGAAGGCTTAATCACAGCTAACCAAGTCAACGGTGGCCTATTTAGCTCGACAAACCAAGCGTTTGCCACCCTGCAGTTGGGTTGCTGGGGCACGTATTTTGTCGAGCCAACCAGCACCACAGTCGCGCACAGTATGTTGCTGATGCCCAAAGGCGCAGCCCTAGTTCTGGGTGCAAGCAGCTTGACCGAGTCCAGCAGTGATCTAGCGCTTGCAAATGGCGTACTGCCGAGGATCGCAACTGAAAGCTTTGGAGTAGCGTTGATGCGTACACAGCAAGAGCTTGCTACGGCGAATATGGGCGCAGCTGATGTGGTTTTGGGCGGAACTTTGCTCGGGGATCCAAGTTTGCGTTAGGCAATTTTATAAAAGCTGAAACGAAAAACCCGCTGAAAGGCGGGTTTTTTGTTGCATTGCTTCATTTTTTATAATTTGGAAACGCCAACTTTTGGAAAATTCACCTCTTTGGCGAACCCCGACAATAATATTTGCAAAAAATACAAAATACTACAGTTCAAAGGCGGTAAGTTTGGTTCGCGTGCAGTCAAGATAAGTTTGAATTAAGATTCAAATTGGGGCACGTGATGCAAAATAAACTTAGATTCGCATTGTGGGCGGGGCTTACTCTAGCGACCTCTTCGGCGCTGGCGGGAACATTCCCGACTACCGGAAACAATTCCACTGATCCATATTTAATCATGCGCGCGTCGGGAAATGGCTGTGGTGAAGGCGATAGCGTGACCTGCGTAGGTGGAAATGCGCTAACGAGCAATAAGTATTATTCATTTTTTATCGAAGTCCCTCCAAGTACTGGCGAGCTTCGTATCGAGCTCTTTGATGCCGACGTTGGCCTCGGCATCAGCGCAGGTGAAGTAGCTGCGGGACGTGATACCGTGACCGGTTCATACAACTACACCTTAATAAATCCAGCAGGAGGCATCCAAAGCGTCCGCTTTGATCGCGGAACCAGCACCGTCACGGGCTTACTTGACGTGACATCTGCCGCCAATGTTGACTGTCAGCCTCTCGCCCCCGGCAGTATTGCAGACAATGCATGGTGCTTGTTGTTCGCGCAGTCAGCGCCAGCGCCTGCCAACGGGCACTGGGAGGTGCGCATGGAGCCAAACGGTGCGGCGGCGCAGATTAGTGCGGTAGGCTTGCGCGCTAGTGACACCGTGACTGGACGCGATCTTAACGTTTACGCCCGCAGCTACCTCCACTACGGAAACCAAAACGCCAATGCTCGGCGCAGCTACACCTTGGCCAATGGCAACAATGCGTTTTACCCTTATGTGACCGCAGGATGCAGCTTGCGCGCCTATGATTTTGATTCAGATAATGACGGTAACCAATTTCATACCTTCGACTATCTTGGTACCAATGCACCGCTCAGTAGAACGCACACCAACGCCAGCGTAACTTTCTCTGCCACTGATCAGTGGAACAGTGAGCTAATCACCCATGCTTTTGATACGTCAGCGCAGCGTTACGGCATGTGGCGCTTTCAAGCGCTTTCCGGCATTAACTCTAATCACGTCGAGATCTGGGCGAGTCCAGAAACCATCAACTTGGTGCCGCCTACAACGCAGCCTACTCCGGGTTCCTTTCGCTATTACTTCCCGCAAAACGACGGTAGCGCGCCAGTTAAGCCCATTTTTAGGCACAGTATTACAACTCTCGTCTCTGGGGCCGCGACACCCGCAGTCGGATCGCCAACGCGTCTGCGGATTGGTTTGAGAATAGAAAATCCGACCCTATACCCGATCCCCAGTAATTTGGTGAAC
>JBBQBR010000309.1:0-4214 GCA_038317875.1 Lysobacterales bacterium | reverse complement strand
GCAGGTGCAATATTACGAACCGGCAAAGTGGGTGGCTAAATTGCGCACCTTAAAAACCGACAAAAACCCGCTGCTATTTAAAATCAACATGGAAGCCGGGCACGGTGGGCGCTCAGGCCGGTTTGACCGCCTGACGCAAGTCGCGCAGGAATACACGTTTTTTATTGATGCCGTGAAGTAACGCAAGAATCTATTGAGCAAGAGAGGTTGGTTAGTATATGTCTGAATTTCTGGCTAGATCCGTTCGCCCTGAGCTTGTCGAAGGGCAGAGCCGTACAAATACTGACGAAGCGAGAACGCATCTTGCAGCTTTCCGCCGCATGCTTCGACAGGCTCAGCACGAACGGTTTCCAGAATGGTTATCGTTTTGCAACCCTTCGGAAATGCGCACCCGTTTGCCCGTTGCCTTGTTTTTAAGTCTGGCGTTGCTGGGTGCTTGCTCCAAGCCCGCTGAGCCTGTAGCGGCCAGCAAGCCCGCGTTGAAAGTGACGCTCGTGCATGCGCAACTTGCCCCGATTAGTGACGACATCAATACCAGCGGCACGATCGCGCCACGTGAGGAGGTTTTGTTAGGTGTCGAACTAAGCGGCGTGCGCGTCAATGCCGTTTTGGTGGACGTAGGCGAACGCGTGAAAGCAGGGCAGGTGCTGTTGCGCTTGGATGACCGCACGCTGCAGGTCGAGCTTATTCAAGTGCGTGCACAAGCCAAGCAGGCGCAGGCCAGTTTGACGGTTGCAGCGGCAAATGCCAAGCGTGGTGCGGAGTTACGCAAGCGTGGCCTTACCAGCCAAAGCGATACCGATCAAGTTAATGCCGCACTTTTAAACGCCCAAGCGGGCGTTGAATTGGCCAATGCCGCGCTACAGGCGTCCGAGCTGCGTTTGAGCTTTGCCACCTTAAAAGCACCGAGCGACGGCATCATTAGTTCGCGTTCGGTGCAGCCTGGAACGGTCGTGGCAGCGGGTTCAGAGCTGCTGCGCATGATTAAAAACGGTGCTTTGGAGTGGCGCGCAGAATTAAGCGCCAATGACTTTTTGCGCGTAAGCGTGGGTGATTCGGTAGCGGTGTCCACACAGGGCGCGAAAGTAGCGGGCAGGATTCGCGCAATTGATGCCGGCTTGCAGATGCAAAGCCGAACCGGCCTAGTGTATGCGGACTTACCCGAAGATTCTCAGCTGCGCGCCGGTACTTTTGCCCAAGGTCGAATTCAATTGGGCACGCGCAATGGCTTGGTGTTGCCTGCAACGGCGATTGTGCAACGCGATGGCTACGCTTACGTTTTTACTGAAAAAGACGGGGTTGTCAGCCAAAAGCAGGTGCAGCTGGGTGCAACCGTTGCAAACAGTGTCGAGGTGGTTTCTGGGCTAGAGCTAGCGACGGGCGTCGTGGCAGAAGGTGGCGGCTTTTTAACCGATGGCGACCGCGTGCAAGTCTTTGGGGGCGCAGACGTGGCTCAAAAAGCTGAAGCGCCTGAAGCTTCGGTGCCAACACAATGAGTCAAGATCGCGGCGGTGGGTTCAATGCTTCGGCGTGGGCGATTGCGCGCCCGATGCCCGCTATTTTGCTCTTTATTATTTTGTGTGGTGCCGGGCTTTTGGGGTTTAGTAAACTAGCCATTAGTAAGTTTCCTGATATTTCAGTGCCACTGGTTAGCGTCAGCATTAGCTTGCCCGGCGCAACGCCGGCGCAGCTGGAAACGGAAGTTACGCGCAAAGTTGAAGATGCGCTGGCGAGCCTATCGAAAATTAAAACCATCGCCTCGACCGTCACTGATGGCAACTCCACGACCTTGATCGAATTTCAGCTTGAGCGCGATTTGAATGAGGCGACCGATGACGTGCGCGATGCCGTTACGCGTGTTCGGCTGGACTTGCCGCAGGAAATTGAAGAGCCGTTGGTCGCAAAACAAGAGTTTGTGGGCGGCACGATGCTTTCCTTCGCGGTGCAATCCGAACAATTGAGCCCGGCTGAGCTCAGCTGGTTTGTCGATAACACCGTCAAAAAGGCGCTGTTTGGCATCAAAGGCGTAGGCGCGGTCAACCGTCAAGGCGGCGTCGAGCGCGAGGTGCGCATTGATTTAAGCCCAGGCGCGCTAGAAAGCTATGGCGTTACCGCTTCGATGATTTCCTTGCAGTTGGCACAAAGTCAGCTGGAGCGTCCAGGCGGCCGCACGCAGTATTCCGGCGCCGAACAAACCGTGCGGACGATTGGCGTCGTTAGCTCAATAGAGCAACTGCAAGCCTTTCAGGTGGCCACACCCGATGGCCGCAAATTGCGCTTAGGCGATATTGCATCCGTGACCGACAGTGTGGCCGACCCGCGCGCGATTGCGCTTTTTGACGGCAAGCCGGTGGTGAGCTTTGGCGTTGTGCGTACGCGCGGGGCGTCAGAAGTTAAGCTCGGCCGAGAACTGCGCGCAAAAGTAGCCGAGCTACAGGAACGTTTTCCGCGCCTGAAGTTTGTCGAAGTCGCCAGCACCGTCGAGGAAGCGGAGGATAGCTTCAAAAGCTCGATGACGATGCTGGTGGAAGGCTCGATTTTAGCCGTAATTGTGGTGTTTTTATTTCTGCGCGATTGGCGCGCGACCTGGATTTCGGCGATCGCGTTGCCGCTTTCCATTATTCCAACCTTTGGCGTGATGTATTTGATGGGCTTTAGCCTAAACATCATCACGCTGTTGGCTTTGGCGGTGGTCGTTGGGATTTTGGTCGACGATGCGATTGTTGAAATCGAAAACATTGTGCGGCATTTGAAAATGGGCAAGTCGCCGCTGCAGGCGGCGCGCGATGCAGCAGACGAAATCGGCGTCGCGGTGATTGCAACCTCAATTACGCTCGGCGCGGTATTTGTGCCGGTTGCGTTTATGCCGGGTATTCCGGGCAAATTTTTCCGTGAATTTGGCTGGACGGCGGCGATTGCGGTGCTGTTTTCCTTGCTGGTCGCGCGGCTATTGACGCCGATGATGGCGGCGTATCAGCTCAAAGCCAAACCGGCAGACCCGAATGAGCACAATTCGCGCCTAATGCAGTGGTATTTGGCGCTGGTACGTTGGGCGCTTAAACACCGTGGGCTGACTCTGGCGTTCGCGCTGCTGTTTTTTATCGGTTCGCTGGCGATTGTGCCGCTGATTCCTTCAACCTTTCTGCCGCCATCGGACTTGGCGCAAACGAACTTGACCATTGAACTGCCGCCGGGTTCGACCTTAGCGCAAACCTATGCGCGTGCTGAAGAAGTGCGGCTTAAACTTAAAAGCATACCGGAGCTTAAAAACGTCTACAGCACCATCGGCGGCGCGCTTGATTTAGGCGATCCTGGCAAAGCGGAAGCCGCCGAAGTGCGCAAAGCGGTGCTGATTTTGAAGTGGGGTTCTGGGCAAGAACGCAAGCGCAATCAAAAAGCGCTGGAACGCGAAACCCGGCGTTTGCTGGACGACGTAACCGGCGTGCGTTTGAGCTTTTTAAGCAGCGAACCGGGCGAGCTGATGCAGATCGTCTTAGCTGGTGATGATGCGCGGCTATTAACCCAAGCCGCACTCGATTTGGAACGCGCGATTCGCACACTAAACGGCTTAGGCTCGGTTAGCTCTAGCGCCTCGCTAAAACGCCCAGAAATTTTAGTGGTGCCCGACCCAGCGCGTGCCGCTGAAATGGGCGTCAGCACCACTGATATTGCCGATGCCGCGCGGGTGGCAACGGTGGGTGATTACCGTCAGCGCTTGGCGAAATTTAATTTGCCTGATCGACAAATTCCGATTCGCGTACGCATGAATCAAAGCGATTTGAACGACATTGAAGCGCTGCGCATGTTGCGCGTGCCGGGTAAAAATGGCCCGGTGCCGTTGAGCAGCGTTGCGAGCATCACGATTGCCAGCGGCGCACAACAAATGACGCGTTTTAATCGGGAACGCAACATCACCCTGAGCGTGGAATTAAACGGCCGCCCGCTGGGTGCGGTGATGGAAGAAATTAAGGGCTTGCCCGCAGCCGAAAAGCTGCCCGCCGGAATCCGCCTAATTGAAACCGGCGACACGGAAGTATTTGTCGAGCTATTCACCGGTTTTGTACTGGCGATGGGCACCGGCATTTTCTGCGTCTATGGCGTGCTGCTTTTGCTGTACAACAACGCGTTCCATCCGATCACCATTTTAATGGCCGTGCCACTATCCGCAGGCGGTGCCTTTGGCGCGCTGCTGGCGACCAACAATACGCTATCTT
>JBBQBR010000308.1:0-4234 GCA_038317875.1 Lysobacterales bacterium | reverse complement strand
TCGGCAAAGTCCACGTTGACCAAGCCGGGGCGGGTGATTAGCTCCGCAATACCTTGTACGGCACCTAATAATACTTTGTTGGCTTCTTTAAATGCATTGATCAGGCTGACATCACGCCCCATCACGGCAAGCAGCTTTTCGTTTGGAATGGTAATTAACGAGTCGACATTTTGCGCCAACTCTTCAATACCTTTTTGCGCCATGGTTTGACGCTTGGTGCCTTCGAATACAAATGGCCGCGTTACCACTGCAACGGTCAAAATGCCCAGATCTTTCGCGATTTGCGCTACCACCGGCGCCTTTCAGCATTTCGGTCAGGCGTTCACGATCTTCAAGCGCTGCTTGACGGCCCACTTCTGGGTTCGAGCCTGCGCCCAAGCCTTTGGTGACGCCGGTGCCCAACTGCAGAATATTGGGCACGCCGGTTTTCTTGAGCGCTTGCGCGTCGGTATTGGCGACGATAAATTCCACGCCTTCGAGCGTGGATTGCATCATGGCCGCCACGGCGTTACCGCCGCCGCCGCCCACGCCAATTACCTTGATGACGGCGCTTGGCAAATCGTTTTCGATCAATTGCAGCATGTTGTTCTCCATTGGCCTAGTTGGCGGCCTAGCGTTGTGGGACCTAGCGTAATGAGGCGCGAATCCAACACAAACAAACGTTTGTGCCTGAATCTGCGTGATTTTTCTAACGCCAACATCCGTGTTAGCGAGATTAAAGGAAGCTTACAAAACTTTTCATAACTTTTCGACAGTTTCCTAACATCGAAACGAAATATTTTTCTAAAATTATTCAGTAAAACGCTGTTTCGACTGCAGCTGCTTAAAACTCGCCGCCAAACCACTGACGCAAGCGCGAAAAAAATGCGCCGGCTTTGGTTTTCGGCTCTCGTACTCGGCTGTTTTCGCGCAAATAAAGCTCTGCACCAAACAGCAAAAAACCAATGCCTGCTGCGTGCGCTGGGTTGGCAATTACATCTGATAGCCCGGTTACGCCGGTTGGCAGGCCCAAGCGCACCGGCATGCCAAATACTTCCTCAGCATGTTCAACCGCGCCTTCAATTTTGGCGCCGCCACCGGTAATCACAATTCCCGCCGGAACCAAGTCTTCCAGGCCTGAGCGGCGTAGTTCTGAGTGTGCTAAGCCTAAAATTTCATCGTAGCGCGGCTGCACGACGCTTGCCAAAAGCTGTCTTGAAAGCCGTCTGGATTCGCGCTCGCCAACGCCGGGCACTTGAATGGTTTCTTCCGGAGCAGCCAACTTTGCTAACGCGCAGGCATATTTTATTTTCAATTCCTCCGCACTGGTGGTGGTGGTGCGCAGCGCTTGTGCGATATCACTGGTTACTTGATCCCCACCCAGCGGAATTACCGAGCTGTGGTGCAGTGCGCCGCCGCGCCAAATCGCGATATTGGTGGTGCCTGCACCCAAATCCACCAACATCACGCCCAGATCTTTCTCGTCTTCAGTTAGTACCGAAACGCTGGATGCCAGCGGCTGCAAAATTAGATTGTCAACCTGCAAACCACAGCGCTGCACGCACTTGGTCATGTTTTGTATCGCGCTGTTGGCGGCAGTAACAATGTGTACCTTGGCTTCCAAACGGGTGCCGGACATGCCCACCGGCATGCGAATGCCGTCTTGGTCGTCAATTAAATATTCTTGGGCAAGCACGTGAATAATTTTTTGATCCGCCGGGATCGGCAGAGCTTTGGCCGCATCAAGCACGCGATCAACGTCTGAAGGTTGAATTTCGCGCTCTTTCACAGCGACTACGCCGGAGGAGTTCAAGCTGCGGATGTGATTACCGCCAATGCCGGCATACACCGAGCGGATTTCGCAGCCTGACATCAATTCCGCCTCGCTAATGGCCCGCTGAATCGCCTGCACGGTCGATTCAATATCGACGACGACGCCGCGTTTGATGCCGCGCGAACTTTGCGTACCGACGCCAATGACTTCAATAGGTTCGCCGGGCGTTAGCTCGCCAACAATGACGCTGACTTTGGAAGTGCCAACATCAAGGCCGATTACGAGCTGCCGCTCTCGATTGCCGCCAATTAAGGGTCTCATCGTGTGGCTCCCACAGATAGCGTTTGCACAGCATTCGCTTGTGCGACTGCGCCAAAGTTCGCTAACAACGCTGGACCATTGGGGGCGCGGGCCGCCGGTTGGCTGGCTGGATTCGGCGATTGTGGCTGTGCTGGAGGTGTACTCGGCGTGCCCACAGCCTCACTATCACCAGCACCTGGGGGTGCAAAGCGTGCTGCTAGGCCGTTGGTGTAGCGTAGATCTATTTCAAGCAAACGTAGTCCTTGGTTTTTGGCTCGCAGCGTGGGCAAGTTCTCAACGAAGCGTTGCCAACGAAGCATTTGTTGTTCACGCCCTAAAATGATCTTGCTCGCATCACTCAGCTGTACGCTCAACGCACCGCGCTTGCTAAAACGTGCCTTGGTCATGTGCAGGCTCAAATTGCGCAGCATCGGCTCAGTGCTGCGGTAAAAACTGACTAGTTCCTGGCGACGGCTATCCGGTCCGCTCAAATGCACCAGTCCATGCATCGCACCGGCACCGCTGACGTGAAAAACTTCGCCCTTGTTGTCCAATAATCCATCTGTGCCCCAGCGCGCGATGGCGACGCGCTCGACTAGCCGAATCATCACCGTATCGGGCCAGTGTTTACGCACTTCAACTTGCGCCACCCACGGCAGCGCTTTGAGCTGTGTGCGGATCGCGTTTAGCTCGAGCCCAACAAAGCCGGCAGCCAATTCGGATTTGATGGCAGCACGAATTTGTTCGGCGCTTAAATGCTCAAAACGGCTTTGGATCTGCAAGGTTTTTAGCGCGCAGAAATTTTGCCCTTGACCGGATCGCCAAATGCCAAAAAGCGTCATGCCGATAACCGCCACGGCGGTTAGGCATAAGGTAGAAAACCAAAGCCTACTTAGTTTCGCTCGCATGACGTCCCCGCTAGATTTTGCGCTGACTGAGGCTGGGCTATAGGCGCTAGAACGTGTTCTGAAGCAAGGCTGCTCAACAGAATTCGCTGACACAATTCAGGGAAACCAATGCCAACGCTTTGCGCCGCTTTTGGCACCAAACTATGGCCGGTCATCCCAGGCGCGGTGTTAGCCTCCAATAAATATTGTGCGCCCGTTTGAGAATCAATCATCACGTCTATACGCGCCCAGCCTTTCGCGCCCAGCGCGTCGAATGCGCGCAAGGCTAGCGCTTTCATAGCGGTTTCTGCGTCCGTATTTAAGCCGGACGGAATTCGGTATTCGGTCGAATCGGAAATGTATTTGGCATCGAAATCATAGAATAGTTGCTTTGGCACAATATGGATCACCGGTAGCGCTTGCGCACCGTTGCCGTCAAAGCTGTCTAAAACCGCAATCGTATATTCGTCGCCTTCAATTAGGCGTTCCGCTAGAATTTCACCGCCAATGTCGCGCGCGATTTTTAGGCCTGACTCAAGTTGCTCAAATGTACGCGCAAGCGTTATGCCAAACGTCGAGCCTTCTTGGCTAGGCTTAATAACCATCGGCAGGCCGAAATTTTCTTGTAGGCTCAGCGCGGTGTCGCTTGCGCTTACGATGCAAAACTCTGCGGTCGATAGGCCTAATTGCTGCCAGATTTGTTTGCTGCGAATTTTGTCCATACCCAGCGCTGAGGCAAGCACGCCGGAGCCGGTGTAGGGCACTTGCATGGCTTCGAGTGCGCCCTGCAGCGTGCCATCTTCACCGCCCGGGCCATGCAAAATAATAAAAACGCGATCTAACTGCTTCATGTGCACGGCGGCTAACAATGCTGGAATGCCGTCAAGCGCAAATGCATTGATTCCTAAACTTTGCAGCGCCTCAAGTACCGCAGCGCCACTCCACAAACTGACCTGTCGCTCACGACTTGTCCCGCCCATGACTACGGCTACGCGTCCGAAATCAGCGTGTGCACGCATCATAGATCACTCCTTAAATGTCCGCGTTGGGAAAGTTCAACCGCGCGTTGACCAATATCGCCAGCACCCATTAGTAACAATAGATCGCCATTTTTAAGCACGCCCGGCAATACTTTGCTGAGTTCAGCTGAACTTGCGGCAAAAACCGGCTCGACTAGGCCACGTGCGCGTACCGCGCGCGCTAGGGCGCGGCCGTTGGCGGCTTCGATGGGTGCTTCGCCTGCGGCGTAAACCTCAGTTAAAACCAGTGCGTCGGCTAGGCTTAGCACCTCGGC
>JBBQBR010000307.1:0-4249 GCA_038317875.1 Lysobacterales bacterium | reverse complement strand
TAGTAGACGCCTTCAAATGGGGCCGCTTGGCCGAGCAGGTCAAAAATGACGTGCATGCGCAAAGTCCAGACACGGGAGTCGTAGTGCACGATTTACGGCTGGAAGACCCATGGGATTTTGGTGGCGTGTATGCGCGCATGTTTGAGTTCGTGCGTGGCTATCAGTTTGAGCCGGATAAATACGACTATTTGGTGCACATCACGACCGGTTCGCACGTGGCGCAAATTTGTTGGTTCGCGCTGACGGAAGCGCATTTCATCCCTGGGCGCTTATTGCAAACGTCGCCGCCGATGAAGCAAAAGACCGGCTTGGCGGGCGGTTTTACGATCATTGATCTAGATCTTTCCAAATACGCGCAAATTGCCACTCGCTTTGCAAAAGATGCGCTGGAAACCACCAACTATTTGAAATCCGGCATCGCCACCAAAAGCGCGCATTTCAATCGCATGATCACGCAAATTGAAAAGGTGGCGGTGCGCTCAAAAGCGCCGATTTTGCTGATCGGGCCTACCGGCGCAGGCAAGTCAATGCTGGCAAAAAATTTGTATTCGCTCAAGCAAAGTCAACATTCCCTGGCCGGGCGCTTTGTCGAAGTCAACTGCGCGACGCTGCGCGGCGATACCGCAAGCTCAGCGCTTTTTGGTCACGTGCGCGGCGCTTTTACGGGTGCTGCCGAGGCCCGAGCCGGATTACTCAAAAGCGCTGATGGCGGGCTGCTATTTTTAGACGAGATCGGCGAGCTGGGTCAGGACGAACAGGCGATGCTGCTGCGCGCGATTGAAGACAAACGGTTTTTGCCGATGGGCAGCGACAAAGAAGTCGCCAGCGATTTTCAACTGTTGGCCGGCACCAATCGCGATTTGACCGAGGCGGTCCAACTTGGGCGCTTTCGTGAAGATCTATTTGCGCGCTTGAACTTATGGACCTTCTATTTGCCGAGCTTAAAAGAACGCGCCGAAGATATTGAGCCGAATCTAGAATTTGAGCTGGCGCGTTTTGCCAAAGCCAACAACGAGCAGATTCGTTTCAACAGCGATGCCAGGTCACGCTATTTGAAATTCGCACAAAGCGCCGAGGCTAGCTGGCCCGGTAATTTTCGTGATTTAGGGGCGTCGATCACGCGGATGGCGACGCTAAGCCACGCCGGCCGAATCAATATGGATGTCGTCGAGGAAGAAATCACGCGCTTGCAGCGTTTATGGGCCAAGCGCGGTGAAAAATCGACTGATTCAGACGCCAACACCAACATCTTGCAAACGCTGGGCCTGGATATCACGCAGCTCGACCGCTTTGACCGCGCGCAGTTGCTCGACGTGTTGGCAATTTGCCGTGCCAGCCGCACCCTGTCGGAAGCGGGCAGAACACTATTTCAAGCTTCCCGCGTTGAGAAAAAAAGCAGCAATGACGCGGATCGTTTGCGCAAATATTTGGCACGATTCGATTTAAATTTTGAGGCTGTTTGCGCGCTGGACGCGGCGACCTAAATCTGAATTCCACTTTGATTGAACCTACATCAAGCGCTTGAAATGCCGCGTATTGGTCTTTTCCGCAACTGGCTGAAATCGACAAAGCTCTCAAAGAGCGATCAGCGTATCCTGAAACCCTGTTGCGCTTGGACAAGCTGGGTGGCTTGCGGCTTTTGCAATTGAGAATCCGTGATGTTTTATCATTCGTTTCGCGAAGCCAACTTTGGTAGCGCCTGGTCCGCGCCTACCGTAACTGTGCGCAAGATCTTTTAGTCGATCCCAGGGCAAAGCCGGGGTAGCCTCGGGGGCCGCCTCGTGGAACGATAGCGCTTGCAGCCAAGTAGCCATCGCTTTGTCGTCCGCAAGAAACCAGGCTTCAATAGCCTTCACTGCCACGAAAACAAGGTTGGTGTGCGTAGTACCAATACGGTCACGCACATCCGCCACTGAATGACCCTCGCTATCTGTCAAAATCGCAACGTGATCTGGGCAAAGCATCTGTAGCCTTTCGACGAGGGGCGCAATGTTTTTAGGTAGGAGATTGCCGCCTCCCGCTGCATCGATAACCGGATCCAAAATCTGTATGCCGTGGTGCAGCGCCCATTGCCGAAATGCTTCTGAGTCAATCAGCACTTTCTCGGTATCACCTTCGACAATGAAGCCAACCCTTACCACGGCAGGCCGCCATCAAAGAAGTTCATCAGCCAAGCCGTATCCAGTGGAATGGTGCCCGGCGTTCCGCCGTGCAGCGCGGCGTTCTTTGCCTGGGTTCTTCCATCCAATTTGTTCACCAGCCAAAGCTCGTCGACATTGGACGCGCGAACGACCGACTCACTGTGAGTTGACACAAAAAACGGGTGCGTAGTCGTCGCGTTATCCCGCATCAATTTGACCAGCTCCGCAATCGCCTTGGGATGAATCCCGCGCTCTGGTTCTTCGATCAATGTCAGACCCGGCGAATCTGAGCGTGTCAATACCGCAGTCATGACGCACAAAGCAAAAATAGTCCCTTCTGAAATCATGTTTGCGGGAAACGGCTGCGGTGTGCCCGCTTCCTTGAAAGTTATGACAGTGCGTCCATCGAGGCGTTGTTTTTCCGTCGTGACTGCGTCGACACCGGGCACCAATAACCCAATCCAGTCCTGAATATCGGACGAGAACAAGGGATTTCCTTGCAAGCCTGCCAGCACCGCAGCAACATTGTGCCCCTGCGAGTGCAGATCAATCGCATCGGCGCTGGACGCTGATGGTTCCTTTGAACCTAGTGGATCGAAGCGGAACAGTCGTATGTTGGCCAGAAACTCGTATAGCTTTGTTTGCTTTTGCAAAAGGAAAAGTGCTGAAAAATCCATTGGCAAACCGACATATTGCGTCGCCTTCTGGGTACTGTTGTTCCAGGTGTTGTTTTCACCTTTGCGCCGCTGGATCAGTGTTTCGGCATCGACCTGGAGATCTTCATCCAGCGTGGCGTCTTTATCCATGCCATTGATCTTTAATAGATAGCTAATTTTTTTGCCATCCAGTTCGCCGTCAATTGAGAACTCAAACGTCGTGGCCTTTTCTCCTTCAAGCTTGCGACATTGAATATGCTCGTAGCCACCAAATTTGCGGACTGCTTTGTTGGCACCCAATTCGATGACGGCTTGCACGAAGGTCAGCGCATCCACAAGATTGCTCTTGCCTGCACCGTTCGGGCCAGCAAACACGCTGTAAGGCGCGACGTTATCTAGCGACAGCTCAGCGATGCTCTTAAAGCCTGCGATTTTGATGCGTTTGATTTTCATTTTCCCTGGCTACTCTAACCGCACCCGCATACCCGCTTTCAACATCGGCGCTAAGGCTTCGCGCACGCGATCAAAATAGATGTCTAAGTCCGCTTCCTGCTCAATAACCAAGCCGCCCGCTAGCCGGCCGGGGCGCACCACAGTCAGCAATAGCTGCTGCTCGCTGACCGCTGGCCGTTCGCTGGTTATTTGTCGGTTGAGTCGCTCTAAAACACTGTCACGATCATTTGCTGCCTCCTCACATAAACCCAACAGCGCAGCGTGAGAGATTTCTAAATCAACCTGATCTTGCAGAGTTTTTAGGCCGGAGAGCGACTTTTCACGCAGTTCGGTTCCGGCATCCAGCGTTTCTAGCTGCGCGTTGACCTCCGCCTGCGCCTGTTCGATGCGTGCAATGGCCAGCTCGCGGCCATCTGCGATCAGCGCAAAATTTCGTTCTACAACCAGCCCGCACAGCGCGACGATTTCCTTACCACTTTCGATGCGACCCTGTGCACTTTGTAAGATGTGTAACCGATCAATCGCAGATGACGCGGCGGCGTCGCGCCGCAACGCTGAAACATTGGGCGCAATTTCCACCAGAGTTTTGCGCAATAAATCGTAGGCCGGGCCCAGCTGCGCGCGGGAAGTACGCAATTCTGCTAGGTCCGCACCGATGTCTGCTAACACTTCGCCCTGGGCGCAAAAGCCGCGTAAAAATTCTTCACCTTCACGAATCAGCGCCAGCTGCTTAAGCTCACTCAAGGCCTCGCGTGCATCGTGTGACCCTGCAAACGCACTCGGAGTTGCCATGGAGCTTAATTCGTTGCGCCAACCATCCAGCTCTGCCCGCAGCGCATTTGCGAGCCCACTGGCGCTATCGAGCGCGAAATTGCGCGCAAACAGTCCCTGCCCGAGCTGTGCCGCGCCCAACATATCGTCGGTTACGCCCAGCGGCGTGCGCACCAAGCTGACGCGCGGCCAAAGCGCAGCATTGGTGAACGCCTCGGCCGCCTCGGT
>JBBQBR010000306.1:0-4249 GCA_038317875.1 Lysobacterales bacterium | reverse complement strand
GGCTTCGGCCGCTCCGATACCCGCGCGCAGCTGCGTAAATTCTTCGAAGTTGATCGCAATTACGTCGCCCACGCGGCAATTGAAGCGCTGTTCCGAACTGGGCAGATGAAAGCGGCGGATGTGGCCAAGGCTGCCAAGATTTTTGGCATTGATTTGGCTAAGAGTGATCCGGTAACGGTTTAAGGACGTTGATTCATTGCTGACGCGATTCACCAAAACCGGTGCGTCGCGTGATGATTGCCAAAGTCGGCGGTGGAGAGCGTCCGTTAGGATTACCAACGATCAAAGATCGGATCCGGTTCGATGAGCGGAGACTGGAAACAGGGCATAGGTTACTGCGCCAGTCTTGGACTCTACTCAATGTTTAGTTGGCTGATCGATGGTGCCTTGTTGGCACGCACACAGGGCGGAGAGATTTTGACAATGGATCTGCCCGCAGTGGGTAAGCATCGTTTGGTTGCAACGGATATGAAGGGAAGATTTGCGGCGATTGGATTTTTAGTGATTTTGTGAGGTGGCGAAGCAAGCGCGCAACTTAAGCCATCGCTACAACCGCATTCGCCGCCCGAACCACCCGCTCCGCGCGATCTCGGTGGCGCTTCATATCACTCGCAGTTTCCGGGTCACGCTCGATCAAATATTGCTGCACGGAAGGCGCAAAAAATAGCGCAATTACGCTGCTGAAGTTTTGCGCACCAAGCTCCGTTAACGACAGTGCCGCGCTCGTGTCGCTTTGACCCTGGCTTTCACACATCAAGCCGTGTTTTTTGACGTAATTAAGCTGTTCGGAAAAGGCTTGTTCGAGTTCTAAGCCAAATTTGTCGCGGAACGCAACGCGGTCAATTTCGCCGAAATAGAAAGCCACTGCGACGAATTTCGCCATCATGTGCGCCAGCGGCAGTTGATAAAAGTCCTGAATCGGAAATTCACCGGTATTGATCGCCCGCAAATACGGCGAAAGGTTTTTGCCGACCGCGCCATCGTTGTAGGAAATACTTCGATGCGTAAAGCTTTGCGCGCCTAAACCCATGCCCAAATACGGCGTGCCGGCAATCACGCGATTGCGCAAATACGCGCTGGTTCCGACGTCTTTAGCCGTCAATACTCGGTGGTGCACAAAGGTATTTTTGCCGGGGTTGGCCTGGTATCCGGCGGCCTCCAGTTGCTCGCGCGCTAGCTTTGCGTGCGCTTTCACCATCGCCAAATCAACCCTTGGCGCTTGGTGTGATATGCGTGTTAGCTTGTAGCGCATGCGATAAAGAGTGATGTATTCCGGGTTAAGCGCAATGGTGTGCGCCATGGTTGCGGCTAGACTTTGCAAAGATTGATCGGCGAAGCCGTACATCACATCAATATTGAAGCGCTCGAACCCAGCATTGCGAATGTGGCCGACCGCGCGCTGGTGATGTTCTAAACCATTGCCATCGCGCCCTAATATTTTGAGTAAATCTGGCTGGATCACCTGTATTCCCATGGATACGCGCTCGATGCCGCTGCGGCGCCATGCATGCAGCTTTTCCGGCTCGGCGGCGGCAATACGCGGCGTAGTTTCAATGCTAATGCCGCCGCCCAGGCCATCCGCGCCGCAATCAAACTGAGCGCGCAGCGCGTCTAGTATCCGCGCAATATCATCCGCCGGAACAAATGCGGGTGTACCACCGCCGATATCGATGCCACGAATCGGATGCGCTGGGCCCTGCCCTAACAGCGAGCCATACGCGGCGATCTCTTGTAATAATGCATCGCGGTAGACGTCGGTTTGCAATAGCTGTTTGCCGCTGACGACGGTGTACTCACAAAACGCGCAGCGCACTTCACAAAACGGAATATGCACGTAAAGGCTCATTGCCGCGACATCAGAAAACGCATCGGCGATCAGCGCCGGATATGCGCTGCGATCAGCCTGTCGATACGGCCCCCAAGTGCGTTCATGCGCAATCGGATAGGCGGTATTGCTGATGTGGTGATTGCGCTGCCCCGCCGCAAACACTTGCTCGGGCGGCAAATAGTGCGCATCTGCGGCGGCGGGCGCTACATGCGCTTTCATGTGCGATGGCTCCAAGCGGTGGCACCGCCGGACAAACAAAGCACCTGTGAAAATTCATGGTGATGCAAAATGCGCAAAGCCTGCCAGGCGCGGCGGCCATTTTTGCTCAAAACCACAATTGAGCTGTCTTTGCTTAGGGTCAACCCACCAAGCTTGAGATGCTCACGCAGCCCGGAAAATGCGACGCGATGCACGTTCGCACCCGCAAAATCCAGGTCGGCTTCGGCCGCATCACGTACGTCGATGACGTGCCAAATTACGCCTACGCGCGCTAATTGTTGCGCCAGTGCGTCCACGCTAATCGTCGCACCCAGGCCATTTCGAGTCGCTTCTGCCAGATAGCCTGCATGGTTGATTACATCACGTGTCGCATTAAACGCACCGGCATAACCCAAATCCAAGCCGCGCAATTGCTCAACCGTCAATTTGCCAACGATGGCACTGGCAAGCACGTCGATACGCTTATCAACATCGTTGCCGCCTATGGCCTGCGCGCCAATTAACCGCCCGCTGGGCCGATGCCAAAGCAGCTCCAGGCTCAATTCGCTATTTCCCGGAAAATAGGACTCGTGCGAATGCCCGGGAATCAAGCTGGTGCCGAGCTCATGATCGGCAAAGGCTGCATGCGCTTCGTGCTGATCCAAGCCCACTCGGCCAATTTGCAAGCCACCCACGCGCAGCAGAAAACTACCGGTTGAAGGCTGCACGCGGGATTCCAAACCGGCGGCATTTTCGCCGCAAACTTGCGCCAGTTTGTCAGCAATCGCGGCCTGCGCCCACCAGCGATGTTTACCGGTAATCGCATCGGGAACCGCAACGGAAGCGCCGCAGGCATAAATATCTGGTGCAATCCGGCCAATGGCATCAACGGGAACCGCGCCATCTTCTTGCAACGCAATTCCTGCCGCTTTGAGCAACTCGGTGCGCGGCTGCACCCCAGCACAAACCACCCATTGATCCGCTAGTACGCGCTTGCCACCGCTTAATTGCACGGCGCGCAGGCGACCAGAAGGATCTTTTTCCACGCTGATTATTTCGGCCTGACAGTGCAGTTTCATTCTATCTTTCAAATACCGATGCAGCTGCCGCTCGATCTCGCCCGAAAAACGCGGCAATAGCTGTGCATTGCGTTCAATCAGGGTCACCTCTGCGCCCATGCGCAGCAGTCCATCCACGGCTTCTAAGCCAAAGCTGCCACCGCCGATAACGGCAAAAGATCTTTCCCCGGCGGCAAAGGCAGCACGTATCCGCCGAGCATCTTGTACATGCCGCAAGCTTGATACATTTGGGCCGCTCAATTCCGCCAATTCGATGCTGCGCGCGCCGAGCGCAAAAATCAGTCGGTCATAGGCCAGCGTTTGCATTGGCTGATCGGCGCTGTTACTGACCGAATTATTCCGCAACGTCAAGGTTTTCGCGTGCCGATCCAAGGCCACTGCCTGACAATTCAAGCGTGCTTTGATGTTGTAGACATCGCGAAAATACGCTTCGCCCTCGTGATCCAACTGGCTCAAATCAGCGACCTCGCCACTTAAATAGTGCGCCAAACCGGCAAAAGCAAAACCTAAACGTGCGCCGCTTTGAATGATCGTAATGTCCGCCGATTCATCAATTTCGCGCGCCCGCGCCGCCGCCGTTGGCCCAGAAAGGGTGCCGCCCAAAACCACTATTCGTCGATTGCTCATGATTGCTCACTTTTGGCCATTGATGGCGCAAGCCTAAGCGTTCTCAGAACAGCACGCAGCCCTCATTTTTGGCGCATGTTTCCAATTGATGCGCTCCGGCTAATAGATGCAATTTTAGCTAAGCGATTGCCCGCGCAAGGCAGCAATTCGATCATCCAGCGGCGGGTGCGTCGCAAATAGGCGCATCGCCTTGTGCCCGGCGATTCCCATCACCTGCACCGACTGCGGCAACGTGGAATCACCGCCGCCTTTCAAACGCTCTAGCGCCGCGATCATTTTGTTTGCGCCGGCTATTTTTGCCGCCCCGGCATCTGCACGGAACTCTCGACGCCTTGAAAACCACGCCAATATTATAGACGCCAGCACACCCAACAAAAGTTGCATAACCATGGAAACCCCGAAATACACAAAACCGGGGCCGGAGTTGTCGTTGGCGCGTCGAAGCGCGCTATCCGCAACTTGCGCCACAATGCGCGAAATCAGCACCACAAAGGTATTCAAAACCCCCTGCAACAGC
>JBBQBR010000305.1:0-4273 GCA_038317875.1 Lysobacterales bacterium | reverse complement strand
GACAGGTTCGCGACGAACAAGCGCGTGATCAAGGTGAAGACGACACGGCAAAAAATGTCTCGGCGCAAGCGCCCGTTGAGGTGGTTCAAACGTCAGATACAGCCGAGAAAGTCGAGCCGCAAGCGCGTCGAGAACGGCGTCCACGCGCGCGGCCACAACCGGCAATGCAACCGCTGCCGCAGCCACAGTCTTTAGCATTGGCCGTTGCCGTTGCCGTCGATCAGCTGTCAACGATGCCTTCTAGCTTGGCTGCAACCAGCGGGCAAAAACGCGCCGTTACGCCGACGGTTCCAGCACCTGAGCCCGCCCCAAAGACTGTAGTAGCGCCTGTGGCTGCGGAAAATGCGGCTGAGCCGGTTGCAGCTGAGGCGGGTGCAGTGGTTCGACGGCCCTGGATGGCGGAGTTTCCAGTCAACACCAAAGCAAATTCTGCGCCGTTGAGTGCGGATGTTGAAAAACCAAAGCAGCCTGTATTCGCGCCAGCAGCTTTGTCGACACAAAGTGCAGAAAATGCGCCCGGACAGCAGGTTCCTGATGCTTCGCCTGCAACCGGCGCTGAACCGTAAACGCAGTGGCTAGCCTGGGTGCGCTGCTTTGGCTTGTCCAAAGTGACGCGCCCAGGCTATCCTTGACAGGATTTTTTGAGTCAGTTGCCCATTAAATGTTGCGATCTGCGGGAGGTGGATTGCAACGCTGAAATGAAGGTTTCTCAGAAAATCAAATTCACACACGAATCGATTTGCGTCAGTGGTCTCATAGATGAGTCTGACGTGTGGCGCTAAGGTTAAACCTTGGGCAGCGCTTCGTGGAGGCCAAACCATGTAACACCCAAAGGAGCTTTACCATGCCAATCGTCACTATGCGCCAAATGCTTGAAGCCGGCGTGCACTTCGGCCACCAAACCCGCTATTGGAATCCGAAAATGGCGCCGTATATTTTCGGCGCGCGCGGCAAGATTCACATTGTCAATCTCGAAAAGACATTGCCACTCTTTAATGACTCAATGAACTACATCAGCGCAATGGCTCAACGCCGCGCAACGGTCTTGTTCGTGGGCACCAAGCGTGCAGCGCAGGAAACCGTGCGTGAAGAAGCCATTCGCTGCGGCATGCCTTACGTTGCAAAGCGTTGGTTGGGCGGCATGCTGACCAATTTCCGTACCGTAAAGCTGTCGATTGCGCGTTTGAAAGTGCTCGAAGCTGGCGTTGCTGATGGTTCCCGTGATCGTTTGGTTAAGCGCGAGCAGCTTGAACTGCAACGTGAAATGGAAAAGCTGGAAGCCAGCCTCGGTGGTATCAAAAACATGAACGGTTTGCCTGACGCGCTGTTTGTTGTGGACGTGGGTCATGAAGAAATCGCCATTCAAGAAGCGAAAGTGCTGGGCATTCCAGTGATCGGTATTGTCGATACCAACAACAGCCCGCTGGATGTGCACTACATTATTCCGGGCAACGACGACGCCATCCGTGCAATTCAGCTTTATGCCCGCGCTGCAGCGGATGCCGTTTTGGAAGGCAAAGCGGCTGCGCCGATTATGGCTTCGAGCGCGACTGATGAATTCATCGAACTTGACGCCGAAGGCAACCCGATCCAGAAGGTTGACGCTGAGCGTCCACGTCGTGAGCAGCGTCCAACGGGCGATCGCCCAGATCGCAAGCCACGTAGCGACCGACCAGGAGGCGACCGTCCGGGTGGTGATCGCCGTCCGAACGGCCCGCGCACCAGCACCCCGCGTCCAACCGGCGCGCCAGGCGCAGCACCGAAGCCACGTCCAGCACCATTGCCAGTGCCGGCGCAAGCTGCAAAGGCAGTGTCTGAAGCCGTTGTGCCTGAAGTTGCAGCTACACTGGAAGCCTAAAAGTTTCAGCTCTGGCGTGTTCTATGCCGGAGTTAATGCAAACCCTTTTACATCAACGGCCAGCTTAATCCCTGGCCGTTTTTTCAAGCAATTGCAGCGATCCGCCAACGGCGCATTGTCGCGACGCTGAAGCACGTTTAACTCATATTTATTGACACTAAGGAAGACACCATGGAAGTCACAGCAGCCGCAGTTAAAGAACTGCGCGAGCGCTCCGGCGCTGGCATGATGGAGTGCAAGAAAGCGCTGGTGCAAAACAATGGCGATATGGAAGCCGCAATTGATTGGCTGCGCACGCAAGGCTTGGCAAAAGCAGACAAAAAATCCTCGCGTGTGACCGCAGAAGGTCGCTTAGCCATGGCCGTTTCCGGTAACGAGGCAATTGTGGTCGAGCTCAACTGCGAAACCGATTTCGTTGCTAAGGATGAAAGCTTTGTCGCATTTGCCGAAGCGGTTGCGAAAGCGGCACTAGCGGGCAAAACAGGCGATATCGAAGCGATCAAATTGCTGCCTACCGATGCTGGTACCGTAGAAGAACGGCGTTTGGCGCTGGTCGCAAAAATTGGCGAAAATATTCAAATTCGCCGCACCGCACACGTCACCGCGCCGACTTTGGGTATCTACCTGCACGGCACGCGTATCGCGGTTTTGGTTAGCATGACCGGCGGCAGTGAAGAATTAGCGCGCGGCATCGCAATGCACATTGCGGCGATCAACCCGAGCTATTTGAATATGGATCAAGTACCTGCTGAAGCGTTTGAACGCGAAAAGCAAATTGCGCTTGAGCAGTCAAAAGATTCTGGCAAACCGGCGGATATCGTTGAAAAAATGATTGTCGGCAAGATTCGCAAGACACTTGGTGACCAAACTTTGCTTGGACAACCCTACAGCGGCCCGAATTCCGATGGCAAGCAAACCGTTGAAGACTTGCTCAAGGCAGCCAAAGCGACGGTAACTGCGTTTACACGTATGGCTGTTGGCGAAGGCATTGAGAAAAAACAAGAAGACTTCGCCGCAGAAGTGATGGCACAAGTCGAAGCTAGCAAAAAGCAGTAGTCGCTTCTGTTCGAGAAGTTTGCAATGAAAAAACCCGGGTGATGATCCCGGGTTTTTTTTGGACATAGCTAGGAATGCGGTTCCAAAAAACGAATTACATTAAGGATTCACCATGTCAGAAGTCAAATTCAAACGCATTTTGCTCAAACTTAGCGGTGAGGCGCTGCTAGGCCAAGAAGATTATGGGATTGATCCAAACATCGTCAGCGCGCTTGCCACTGAGATTATTGAGATCGCCAAGTTAGGCATCCAAATTGGCGTGGTCATCGGCGGCGGTAATATTTTTCGCGGCGCAGGCCTGGCCAAGAGCGGCATAGATCGCGCAACCGCCGATCACATGGGCATGCTGGCGACGGTGATGAACGCGTTGGCGATTCAGGATTCGCTGGAAAAATCCGGTGGCAATGCACGCGTGATGAGTGCGATCAAAATCAACGAAGTCTGTGAAGATTATATTCGCCGCCGCGCGATCCGCCATTTGGAAAAAAATCGAATCGTTATTTTTGCGGCCGGTACCGGCAATCCGTTCTTCACCACCGATTCCGCCGCTGCCCTGCGTGCGATTGAAATTGGCGCCGAACTCTTGCTCAAAGCCACGAAGGTCGACGGCCTTTACACCAGCGATCCGAAAAAGGACCCGACCGCGACCAAGTACGACCACGTCAGCTTCGACGAAGTGCTCAACAAAAAACTGGAAGTGATGGACGCCACGGCAATTGCACTATGCCGCGACTACAAAATGCCGATCCGTATCTACAATATGCTGGCACCCGGCGAATTAAAGCGCCTTATGTATGGCGAGCAATTGGGGACGTTGGTTAGTTAAGAATTCAAACTAGCGGTATTGGCGCTAAATTGATTAACTCGTCATTCCCTCAATTCATTGGGATGAAGCCAAGCAAGATCATCTAATTGTTATAACTGCTTTTTAGGATGTGCATCTAATGTATCACTACACCGAATCTGGACTACGAAACGTCTGGCTGCGTAACGGGTACACAATCACTGATACGAGTTATGGGCCCGTGCTGAACGTTCAAAATTTAGACGGACTCATCCGCGCCATCGCAACTGCCTTGGTGCAAAGAACCCATGCACTGAGTTCACCAGAAATTCGCTACTTGCGGCACTTTCTTGATATTTCGCAGAAAGATTTCGCGACGTTTGTTGGTGTGCAGGAGCAAACCGTTTCGTTGTGGGAACGAAGTAAGCAGCGCATTCCAAGATCAGCTGATGTTGTGCTTCGAGCGTTAGTTTCAGAGATGCTTTCAGGAAAATTAAAGTTTCGGGAGCTGCTTGAGTCGATTTCACGGAAGAGTCAATCTTCCGAAGCTGATCGATTCACATTTGAAAGTATTA
>JBBQBR010000304.1:0-4278 GCA_038317875.1 Lysobacterales bacterium | reverse complement strand
GACAAAGCGCCGGAGCCGATAGCCGTGCAGATCAACCCGGGCCCAGCTTGGGACGTGCTGTTCAAACCACCTGCGAAGGAAGATGACGAGATTTAATGGCTTTAGTTCGGTGCCTTACTACTGACTCTATGCTGACTCAGTGCAATTTGGTAGAGAGTCAAAGCGCTGTAAGTCATTGTTTTTTATGGTGCCGACACACGGATTCGAACCGCGGACCTCCTGATTACAAATCAGATGCTCTACCAACTGAGCTATGCCGGCAAAAGTCGTGGCCTGTTGAACTGCAAGGCTGACGCTTTGGATAAAACGAGCCGGAAGAATACCCGCCAGAGTGGACATGGCACAAGCGCAATGTAGAGCGTATTTTCGACAACCATTCATAAACGCGCGTAATGCGGCAATCGTGAATAAGCGTAGTGATAATGCTGCACTGCAACGTATTGCGATCAAATCGGTCACTAACCGGCCTATACTCGCGCGATTTACTTTCATTGAAGGTTTTGTGATGCCTGCAATCGCGTCTCCGGGCAAAACCCGTGGCTTCATTATTCCTATCGGCGGTGCCGAAGACCGCACTGGCAGCCGCGAAATTCTTAAGCGTTTTGTCGGTCTTTGTGGGCCAAAACCGTCTATTGCGATCATTCCTACGGCGTCGCGACTGGAGGACACGGGGCGTAACTATCAGGAATTGTTCCGTGATTTGCACTGCGCGAACGCGGAAGTGCTGAACTTTACGGATCGTGATCATTGTGACGATATTGAGTCGCTGAATTACTTAAGCCAGTGCGACGGCGTGTTCATTACCGGCGGCAATCAGCTACGCCTGTCCACCACGATTGGCGGGACGCAGGTTGCCAAACTGTTGCGCCGGCGTAACGCAGATGGCATGACGATTGGCGGCACCTCCGCGGGTGCTGCGATTATTCCGGAGCACATGATCGCCAGCGGCGATGAGGGTCCAACACCGCGTGCGCGCATGGTGCAACTTGCGCCTGGGCTTGGGCTGTCGAACAAAATTATGGTTGATCAACACTTTCGCCAACGTGATCGAATGGGGCGTTTGCTAACCGCGATCGCGCTGAATCCCTTTGCGATGGGTCTGGGAATAGATGAAGACACCGCGGCATTTATTGGCCCCGATAATATTGTTGAAGTGGTGGGTTCGGGCACCGTGACCTTTATCGACCCTTTTGAGATTGACCAGTGCTCGGTGGCGGAAGCGGATGCAAATGAGCCAATTCAGCTGACGAATTTGCGCTTGAGCGTACTCAAACACGGCGGGCGTTTTAATCTGGACACGCGCAGGGCGCTTTAAATATGCAAGAAGTCCCAAACTCGCAAAGAGCTAAAAACTCGAGCTTTTTGGTGCGCCCGATTGAGCCGCGCGATGACGCAGCGGTGCGCCACATTATTGAAACCGTAATGCCACAATTTGGCGCGGGTGGCGCTGGTTTTGCCATTCACGATGCTGAAGTGAAAGCAATGTTCAACGCCTATCAAATACCACGTGCGTGCTATTTCGTCGTTGAGCAAAATGGCATCGTTACGGGCGGTGCCGGGATTGCCGCACTGGCAGGTGCTGGTGTAGCGAGTGGAGTCTGCGAGTTGCGGAAAATGTATTTTTTACCTGAATTGCGTGGCATGGGCGCCGGAAGCGCGCTCATGCAAACTTGCTTGGACGCGGCGCGACGATACAACTTTTCCGAGGTTTATCTGGAAACCCTGACCGGCATGGACGCGGCGGTCAAATTGTACGAGCGCACCGGCTTCAAGCGCCTAGATGCACCGATGGGTGCGACGGGGCATTTTGGCTGCAATCGTTTTTACTGCTTGGTGCTTTCGTAGGCACCGCCCTGCACGCTTCGATTGAAACGCTAATCTCGTAACCACTGAAGCAGTTTTGGATAGCTGCTGTCGGTACCAAGCGGCCCAGGTTGCGCAAGCCCGGCGCAGATCAAACCATGCACGCCTGGGTAAACCCCCACGGAAAAATTGAATGCGAGGCTCGATGCGTTACCGCGGTAACCATCGGGGTGAAACAGCTCGTCGAGCGGCATGCCTAGATGTTGAGCCGCGGCAAATGACCACGCAATCGCCTCCACTTCCCCGCCGTGCGGCAGCTGTTGCTCAGCGCTCAGTTGACCGCCCAATCTGGCGCGATTGGACTTCGGAGTTACCGCGATATGCCCAGCTTCATGCAATAAATCCGAAGCTGCGAGCAACTGACTGACATCAAATTGCAACCCGCCTGCGCTAATTTCCACGCCGGGCAAGAAGCAATCGGCTGGCAGCTGCGCAGCTTGAGTCTCAATCCCTATTGCATTTAAGAAGTCCACAACTTTGGGAAGCCACGGGCTTGCAGACTGAGCTACGAATTCAGCGCCCTCACGCATTTGCGCCAGCCTCAAAAAAGCCAGCCTCAAAAAAGCCAGGTTCAAAAAAGCCAGGTTCAAAAAAGCTGCGTAACCAGGGGTTAAAAACGCAATCCACGACCAAGTGGATGCGATCCCGGGTGCTGCGGTTTTGCACGCTGTGGTAGAGATTAAAGTTGAGAAACCAGAGTTCGCCCTCGGCCATTGGGATGCGTTGATCGTCCAAAGTAAACTCCACCTCGGGCGCCGTTTGCACCGGGATGTGCAAGCGCACTTCGCCTTCTTCTGGACTGAGTTGGTAGTCCCGGTGCCGACGAATATTCGCGCCCGGTGCCAGTTTTAGTAGCCGCGCTGAGCGAATTTCCGACTCTATGCACGCCAGCACACTCGGCACGTAACGTAATCGGGCTAATGCTTGCGTATCACAGAAAGGCTGGGGGTTATTCGAGTCAGGAAAGAGGGGCACCGCAGCGTCCGGGCAGGCGCGCAGGGCAATCCCACTCCAATCGCCTTCATAAACAGAGCGATTAAAATGCGCCTGCCATTCGTGCGCGGCGAATTGTTCGACGTCTTGCTGAAGCCGTTGCGCGTCGAACTGCAATGGCAGTTTGAGTGTTGCCGGAAACAGCGAATTCATGCCCGCCATCGCAGTGACTCCAGCTGTTGGTAAAGTGGTTTGAGCATCAGATCGCTAAAATGCCGCGCTAGCTCGTCAGCTTGATCCTGTTTGCGCTTGGAATCTGAAACAAACTCTTGCCCCGGTTGTTTGACGTTTATGCGGCTAACGGCATGCATTTTGCTGAGCTCCTCCGGGCTGGGCTTGATGCCAAAGTGCGCCAGTATCTTGGGCAATGCTTTAAATGGCAAATCTTCGTAGTTCACAAATAAAGCCCGAGCGCTGTGCGCATAAGTCAACGCGAAGCGACACGTTTGGGCGAGCAATGACGCGAGGTATTGTTCTTTCGACATACTTAACGCATCCAGCAAAGAAACGTCTTCATTGACTGAGTTAGCCACACCCGGAATGGCATAGCCAGCACGCTGGGTGAGGTTTGAAACCAAGACCTCAAGCGGATCTCGATACAAGAAAACCCAAGGTACGTTAGGAAATGCCTGCTCAAACATCGCCAAATGCCGCGTATGCCACGAATCCAATTTAACGACATAGCGTTCTTGCGCAGGCACACGCTGTTGGCCAAGGCAGAGTACGCAAGTTTGCAGCCACTGCAGATGCATCTGCACGCTCAAGTTCGAAAAGTGCTTGCTCGCATAGAGCACTTTGTCAATCGCTGAAGCCTCAGAAATGACTACATTGCTAGTGGATGCGGCGAACATTTGCGCCAGCAAAGTCGAGCCACAGCGCGACATGTGAAAGATGAAGGCGGTCGGCGTTAGGCAGGGCAATTCCTGCACGACCTTTGCCATCATTTCTATGTCAGTTTCAGGGCGAAACAGTTGATTAAATGGCTGGCGTAACAGTTTGATTATCGAGTCGTCAAAAAACGCTTCGTTTAGCGCTTTTTCACCGACAAAGCACCAGCTCAAATCGGCCCCGTGCTGGCGCAAGTTCAACTGCACCGGCAGATACCCTTTAAGTTGGCTTGCGATGATCACAGCCATCGCTCCAGCCACTGGCGCTGCAGCCGCTGCCGCTCGAGCTGCAAGTCGGCGTGCGAAAGTGCAAATTCGTGTGCGTTGGCATGCTGCAGCACGGCTGCATCAAACGCCGCTGGATCAGTGATCGCTTGCAGTGCCTGCGCTAGCTCTGGCTCAGCGAACACGGCTTTGGCAAACCCGCTCATCATTGTCGGTATCATTCATTGATTGCTTGGCTCTTGAGAACACTAGTATGTCCGAAACAAGGATGTCAGAAACACGAATGTTAGAAACAACAAAGTATTGCATG
>JBBQBR010000303.1:0-4309 GCA_038317875.1 Lysobacterales bacterium | reverse complement strand
ACCGTTATTTTGACTTTAAGCAACCCAACAGGCGGCGCAGCTCTTGGCATGCTAAATGCGGCGACCTTAACCATTTTGGATGACGATTTAGCACCAACACTGGCGATCAATGACCTAAGCCTTGCCGAGGGTAATGCTGGCACGACCGCGTTTACCTTTAACGTGACATTGAGTGCTGCCAGCGGCAAGACCGTCACGGTTTCTGCGGCGTCTGCAGATGGCACGGCGACATTGGCAAATATGGACTATGTGCAGCTTATGCCGACGCTGCTGACCTTCAATGCGGGCGAAATCAGCAAACCGGTGACCGTCAACATCAATGGCGACGTGACACCAGAGCCCGATGAAACTTTCGTGGTCAACTTAAGCGCACCCAGCAACGCTAGTTTTGGCGATGCGCAAGGGGTGAGCACAATTTTGAACGACGACGCCGCCGCAACAGCGCCTACGCTCAACGCCCTGCCCGCTGCAGTCACGTTAACCGGCGGCACTGGCACAGCGACAGTTACGGTTGCGACTGCCGGAGTCGCAACGGCAAGTGTTGCGCTAGCGTGTACGATTCCGGCTGGTGCGGCTTCATTCGCTATTTCAGGCGGCGCAAACCGCATGATTGACGCGCCAGCGGCCTTGGGTGCAAATGCCCCGGCGATTGTTTTGAGCTGCACGCCGCAAGCGGTGCTGGCAACTGCAACGCTCAGCTGCATGCAAACCGCGACGCCAGCCGGTGCGGCATTGGCGGCGTTGACGTCGATCGTCACCTGCCCTGGCATTACACCTACAGCTGTTACTGCAAACACCGCACCGGGCACGGTCACACTTCCAAGCTACATCGCACCCGGCGCTAACAGCAGCTCAACCATGCTTAGCTTTAGCATTACCGGCGGCAATGGCGCCATGACGTGTACGATCTCGGGTAACGGCTACAGCGTAACTCCGGCGAACCCGGTATCAGTAACTATGGCCGGTCCAAATCTGGTGACGGTGAATTACACCGGTGCAGTCGCTGGCACCTTCGTCGGTGGCTTGACCTGCACACCGATCGCACCAGCAACCGGCGGGCCATTTACCTACACGCTCAGCACCACGGTTGGCGTGCCGGTTGTCGTCAACACGGTACAAATACCCGCACTGGGCAACATCGGCCTAATGTTTTTGATCGCGGGCTTTCTGGGATTTGGGGTAGTGCTGATCGAGCGTCGTCAAGCCTAAGGTTCACGTTTTAAACAAAAAAAGGGGCGCTTCGGCGCCCTTTTTTTTGCTTAAAAACGTGATTTAAAGGGCTGTTCTTTGTGTTCAAGCCTTCGCCGAATTCAATCTCAGCATTAACGTCATCGGGTGCTGCGGCGATTCCAAAAATCCATAGTATTCATAGAACTGCTTT
The DNA here is from genome assembly GCA_038317875.1 of Lysobacterales bacterium. GTDB lineage: Bacteria > Pseudomonadota > Gammaproteobacteria > Xanthomonadales > SZUA-5 > JANNYA01. The sequence goes on along the minus strand of JBBQBR010000303.1, from coordinate 2,928 downwards.
GCGCGGCTATGTAAGGCATGCACGAGTATGGCTCGCACGCCAGCGTCCTGCGACACGCTTACGGCCCGATTGACCGCATCTTGAAGGAGCGCTGCACCAAGTTTGGCACCCTGCACGCGCTGGTCAACAGCAAGCCTTGCCAGCACGATCACCGGTATTGGGTCAGGCATATTTCGGCGTACGCTAATTGTTGAAGCTTGATGTGTGACCGCGCCAGCCGCTACCGCGTAGTAACCCAATACGCGACCTTCGCCATTAGTAACGACGAAAGTGCGGCTGGCAGCACGCAACTGGTTAGCCATTGCCCGGCGCTTGAGCCACTCATCAAGAGTTGCTTCGCCGCAGCTAAAATCGCCCAAAAGATGCGAGGCAGTGAGTGGTTGCGGTGCGCTTAACAGCAATTTCATGCTGCTCGTTTGCTCCAGGGCGCCTGGATCGCCATCAGGCGCTCAAGCCCTGCATTCGGGAGCATTGGTGCATCAAGCATCGCGGCGAACTGCCCGAACTTTTCGGCGTCTAAACTAAAAAAAACCTGATCCAGCAGCACAGACTGCGCGCGCTCGCAGGCAGCTTCGAGCATGAAGTCCGAACGGTTCTTTCCCAGCAAGCTAGCAGCATGATCAATTAGCTCACGCTGTTCAGGCAATGCACGTAGGTTAATGGCGGCGTCACGCATGACTATTGCTCCCTTGTGTATGCGTTAGATATACAGATTCTGTGGCGCCTGCTATTTAATGTCAATACGCTTTGGGCTTGCGCCATCAAGCTGAGTCGAAGACTAGCGCAGTGACCTAAGCGCTGTTTCCTGTTTCCGCTCATCGAACCGTACGTGCGGTTTTCCCGGCAACCGCAGCAACAGACTCATCTTCACACATGGCATTGGTCAAAACCGCCTGATTTGGGGCGCTACGGCACTGCGTTTCTCGAAGTTATCAAACCCTTGCACCCAAACGCACTCAAGCCAAAACAAACCCCAGCAAACGCCAGGGTTTGTAATAAACCTCAGCGCGCCCCAGCCGCTACCAACTGCGCCAATTTACGAATGGCGACGCTCATCGTGGCGTAATCCATCAACGCACTTGCACGCATTTCTTTGAACATGCTTAGGGTGTAGGCCAGCTCGCCGTGGGCACCGGTCAGCCAGGCTTCGACAATGCTAGCGTCTGGTTTGTCACCCGCGCTTTGTGCCAATAATTGCGACGCCAATGCACGATGCTGGGCGAACAACTCGTCACGCATCACGCCACGCGCGTTCGCGTGCCAGCGGCCTTCCACGGGCAGCATTTCGATCTGGTCTTGCAGCCACTTCAGATGCAGTGCATCACCTAAATCAAAGTAAACCTTGGCTGCCCGTTCGATCTTGCAGTTTTGTACGTTGGCTACTTCGATAACATCAAAGACCGCAGACATTGGATTTAGGCTGGCAATGGTCGCCGCAATTTTTGCGCCAAAACCTAAGCCGATAAGTTCTTTTTCATGCTCGCTGATGCGCGCAATCTCTGCCGCTGGCAAAACATTCGTAAGGACACCATGCAGCGCCAAAGCGCCGGCTGAGTATTTTGTAACCAACGCCGCGATATCACCCATGCCGCCGGGCAAGTTCAATAGCCAGCGGGTCAAATTACGCACCAGATTCCAAATTTTTAGATGCGCATCCATCTGTAGCTGCATGGGAACTAGGGCATTGAGCGCGTCTAATTCTGCCCACCAGGTACGGGCGTTGGTGACTTCACGAACGATGGTGAAGGCTTTCGCAACTTTTGCCGGGGTTACACCGGTGTCTTCTTGCATGCGCATGAAAAAAGTAGAGCCCATGCGGTTGACGACCGAGTTGGTAATTTGGGTCGCAATAATTTCACGCCGCAGTCGGTGCCGCTGCATCGTGGGCTCGAATTTTTCGCGCAACACAACGGGAAAATACAGCGCCAATTCACCGCTCAAATGTGGGTCTTCCGGCACGTCAGAATCCAATAGCTGCGCGTACAGCACCAGTTTCGAATAGCTCAGCAGGGTCGACAGTTCAGGCCGCGTGAGCCCGACTTTACGCACTTTGCGTTCGGCGAACTCTTCATCGCTAGGCAGGTATTCAATCGCCCGATCCAGCAGCCCTTGGCTTTCCAGCGTGCGAATAAAGTGCTGCTTGGCACCCATGCGGCCAACGCCAAACGCCTGCATCAATGAAATCGCTAAGTTTTGGCGGTAGTTATCATTAATCACCATCTCGCCGACTTCATCGGTCATTTGCGCCAGTAGCGCATCACGTTCGGAGGCAGGCAATTCGCCTGCACTTACCGCTTCGTTGAGCAAAATCTTAATGTTGACTTCGTGATCGGAGGTATCCACACCGGCCGAGTTGTCGATGAAATCGGTATTGAGTAGCCCACCACGCAAAGCAAATTCCACACGCCCAAGCTGCGTCATCCCCAAATTGCCGCCCTCGCCCACCATCTTGCAGCGCAACTCTTTACCATCTAAGCGAATCGCGTTATTGGCGCGATCACCGACGTCGCTATGGCTTTCACTGCTGGCTTTGACATAGGTACCAATGCCGCCATTCCAAAGCAGCTCGACTGGGGCACGTAAAATCGCCTTCATTAGCTCGTTGGGGCTCAAAGATTCTGCACTGACATCCAAAACCGCGCGCATCTGCGCACTGATCGGGATGGACTTAGATGCGCGGGCATAGACGCCGCCGCCTTCGCTAATCAAGGCTTTATTGTAATCATCCCAGCTAGAACGGCTTAGATTAAATAGACGCTCACGCTCAACAAAGCTGATTTCGCAATCGGGATTTGGATCCAGAAAAATATGTCGGTGATCAAATGCAGCGAGCAACCGAATTTTCCGGCTCAGCAGCATGCCGTTACCGAACACATCGCCCGACATATCGCCCACGCCGACGCAGGTAAACGGGGTACTTTGGCAGTC
>JBBQBR010000302.1:0-4312 GCA_038317875.1 Lysobacterales bacterium | reverse complement strand
CCGATGGGATCGCCAAATTGATCGACCAACGGACGGTAAATGGCATTAATCACCACCTCAAGCGTAAATAGCTTGTCTTCCTCGCGGCCATTTGGCGGCAAACCCAGCACGCCTAAGCGGGCATTCATGATTTGACCAATTTGCGATACCGAATCGGCAATTGGTGTCTGCGGCGATAGCTTTAACTCGATGCGCGCCTGACAGTGCTCGGATGGCGGCATGCTGCGATGCAGCTCAGCGCCCAGTTTGAGCATTTCAATATTGACTAGGGAATAGGCATCTAATAGTGAACTCATGCTGCAACCGCCCGCTTTTTTGCTGGTGCTTTTTTAGGTGGCATTGTCTTGGGGTTAGTGACCGTTTTCTTAACAACAGTTAACTTCGATTGAAAGGCGCCCTTGGCCAAATTTAGCGGTTTTTTGGTTATACCGGGCGCGCTTGCGGCTTTCACAACTTTAACAACTGCCTCTGGTTTTACCGACTTCGATACCTTATTCAAATCAGCAATTCGCCAAAAATACAGCGCTGCAAGCGATAAATGCGGCGCCCATAGTTTTTCTGAAAGCGCAGCCAAGGCTTTGGGCGTGGGCGTCTCCGCCATTTTGTGCGCGATTTGTACGCCTTTGCGCACACCAAAATCATCAACCGGCCAAACATCAGCCCGCCCCATGCGGAAAATAAGCAGCATTTGCACGGTCCAAGCGCCGATACCGTGAATGGGCGTTAGGATTTTGATGAGTTCGTTGTTATCCAACTTTGCCAACTGCCTAGGCCCAGGCAAACCGCCGCTAAATGCAACATCGGCCAAACTGTGCAGGGCTTTCGCTTTATTTCCCGAGACACCCACGCCGCGATATTCCGCCGCACTCAAGCGCGCAAGCGCACCGGCACTAAAGACCGTTTCACCGGCAAGTGCTTCCAAACGTCGAACGATTGTTTCTGCCGCTTTGCCATGCAGCTGCTGAAATAAAATCGAGCGCGCCAGCGCATCGACTAGCTCAAAGGGCTGACGTTTTGGCAGCGCTAACGCACCAATTTTCTCAATCCACGGTTTAAGCTTTTTATCGCTTTGCACCAAAGCCTGCACCGAATCGGGCACAACCTGATCAATTGAGGCATATTTCGCTTGCGTCATTGAAACTCGTGCTCCATTTTGCTGGGGGAATCCAAATATATCTGTTGATATTTGGGGGTAAATTAATGTGCGCAACGCTAGCGCATTGTGCCCCTAAAGATCGAGTCCTAAACGCAGTGAATTCATCGCAACTTCCAATAAAGCCAGAATTATTGTCAGAAAAAGCTATAGCTCAGCAAAGCTCTGTGCGCGCAAAAATCGAAGCGTGGCTCAATCGGCAATGGTATGGCGTGCAAACCCCGTCATTTGCATTGCGCGCGCTGGTGCCTTTGTATCAAAGCCTGCGTTGGTTGGACACGATCTGGACACGCCGGAAAGTTGGCACACCAAACGATGCAACGCTACCGCCCATAATCGTTGTGGGTAATTTGACGGTCGGCGGCAGTGGCAAAACGCCGTTAGTGATTTGGCTCGTGCAGCAAGCGCTCGCCGCCGGTTTTAAGCCGGGCGTGATTAGCCGTGGCTATGGCGGCAGCTATCGCAAACGCAATACCGCACTGATTGTTGGCCGCACGCCGAATGCGAGCTGGCGCGAAAGTGGCGACGAACCACAGCTGATTGCGAACCGCACTGGCGTTCCGGTTGCCGTATGTGCTGATCGTATGGTTGCAGCACAGGCATTGGCCGATGAATGCAATTTGTTGATCTGCGACGATGGCTTACAAAATGTTTGCTTGGCTAGAAACGTCGAAATTTTGGTCATTGACGGCGCACGCCGATTCGGCAATGCACGCTTGCTGCCCGCCGGGCCACTCCGTGAACCCCTTCCCGGAAATATCGCCGCACGCTATCCGCTGCGGGTATGCACCGCTGCAGAAAATGACGCAGGAACGCAAGGGGAAGGCGCCGGCGAATATTGCATGCGATTAATCGGTGGCTTAGCTGTCAATACAAAAACGCGTGAGCAGCGTGCGCTAGCGGCGTTCGCGGACTCACCAATCTATGCGCTGGCAGGCATTGGTAATCCAGAACGCTTTTATCAAACGCTTCGCAGCCACGGCATTGCGCTCGAGCCGCTCCCTGTCGGTGATCATGGCGTTTTATCAGACGCGCATTGGCAAGCGCTAACCGAAAAAAGCGCGACCGCGCGCCCGCTATTGCTGACCGAAAAAGATGCGATCAAATACTCGACTAGCGAAAACGTTTGGACGGTGCCCGTTAGTGCCGATGTGTCAGATGCGCTTTGGCATCAGTGTAGTTTGGCCATTAAAAAAGTACTGTGACTGGTTTTACCGCTGAATAGCGTATTGATCCAGCCGGGTTATGTTTGAATTGCGTTTTTCAATTTGATAGTGATTCGGAAACAAAACTTTCTCAAAACCCGTTCGTGCTGATTCTGAGCTACATCGAAGAATCGAAGCATGCAGCCGCAACGTTCGTGATGCATATTGCTTCGTTAGGAATTGTACGGCTCTGCCCTTCAACAGGCTCAGGGCGAACGGATCTCTTACGACAAAATTTCAAGCTTATTTTGGCCGCATCGATAGACAAAAAAGGTTAATGCCCCAACAGCACCGATTCCTGCCCAATCGCCTCTAACGCGGCAACGCGAGCCGCTTCATTTGCGTCAAAATATTGGGCGCGAAGTTGTGCGCGCGCGGCGTCGCTGAGCGCTTGTTGCTTTTCACGCGCGTCTAAATAGCTGCGCACCCTGCCCTCAAATGCAGCTTGGTTTTGATCCAACGCGGCAAAGCGCCCGGCGGCCTCACTGCCGAAAAGCCGTTCGCGCGCGGCAAAGCGTGCTGATTCGGCGGCTGGCAAATCGACGTTTAGCTTGCTATCGAGCGCCTTTTGCTCGGCATAGCTTTGTGCGAGTTCACGCGGTAAGCGCTGCAATAATTCTTGCTCACGCTGCGCACGCACCGCGGCGGTGATTGAGTTGTCGCGCGCCAGTTCCAGCCGGTCTTGTGTGAACGTATCCCAAGCGTGTTCATTGGCGAAAAATGCGTCCGCCATCGCTAGCCCTAGAAGACGCTTGCGCAATTCTGCCAGGGCTTGCAGGCGCAAACGTGGCGTTAACGCTTCTAAGCGCGGTGTTTCAGCATTTAAAACACGCAAATAGTTGCGATATTGCGCAAGCAAACTCTTGAGCTGCGCTGCCACCGCAGGCGCGAAGTTCGCATCAAACTGCGCCTCAATCCAAATAATCAACTGCGCGCCCGGCATTTCCCCAGCGCGCGCTAAGTAGTAGTCAAACATGCGACGCAGCTCAAGATTGAGTCGCACACTGCCATCTGGGTTTAGGCTGATTTCGCCATCCACCGCAGTATCGCGCAGAGAATTATTTTCGCTTGACGGGTCATTCGTTACTGCTTCGACAGCGTGCAGTGGCGCGGTATTCGTACCGGTGCTTATCGTTACGGGCAAAGACGTTGGCGCAACACCGGGCGAGGATGAAACGGCGGGCAAGGGTAGTTGCGTCATGCCCAGCTCAGCCATCGACATCGAACGCGTCGATGGCCACCAAAAGCCAACTAGGCCACCTAACAGCAAGCCCAGTGCGGCAAGCGCAAGCAATAATTTTTTGCGGGTTTTCATAAACTCGTATCGCGTCTTAGGAATCAAGCGCCAGCAGCGCCAGCGCTCAAAGAAGGGCGCAGCAGCTTACAGACCCAGCAATTTCAAGCGATTTGCCTGAGCCCGATAAACGCTGATTGGGCTTGAGCTAAAAAGGCTGCGCAAACCAAGTACTTGGTTGATCTGATCGCCATGATTCCAGCCGTAATCATCACGTAAGACCACACCCCAATGGCTTGAGCAGCGTCCAACCAGCCCGTCATTGCTTTCAAAACCAAAAAACAAGCCAGCTGCGCCTAATAATGGATCGGATACATCTAAAAAATTGCTGAGCACATTGGTACCACCCATCGAGTAATAACGCACGTTGTTCACCACGGCGGCGCCTTGCCCGCAGCTGCTGGTGGGCTTGCCTTGTGGAAAGCGATTGTTGAACGCAGCCGCACCGCTCGTGCTGAGGCTAGTCAATGCACCAAGGGCATTTTGCGGGTCATTGTCGCCGGAGAGCAGCTCAACAAATACCGAAAGTGCGGTGACAAAACCGGCCGTCAAGCGTTCTTGTAGGGACCCGCGCGGCGCAATCGTTGCCAAGCCGTCAGCGGTTTTGCTGCCCGCGTGCGGCGCGCCAACGCTGGTCATTGAGGCCACCAAATCCGGTCG
>JBBQBR010000301.1:0-4320 GCA_038317875.1 Lysobacterales bacterium | reverse complement strand
CAAACCAAAACCTTCAACATTGGCTTTGCGTCCAAGCGCGATCAAGACTTGGTCAAAGGCGAATTCCACGCGCTTACCGTCAAATTCTGCGATCAACAAACCGCCCTCAGCCTGCGCTTTGAACTCTACTGCCGTATGACCTAGCGCCAATTGGATGCCTTCGGCGATAAAAACGTCACGTAGCAGCGCCGCTACGTCTTCATCTTCGCGTGGCAGCAACCTCGGTGCCCTTCCGACGATGGTCACAACCGAGCCAAAGCGCGCAAAGGCCTGCGCTAGCTCGCAACCTATCGGCCCGCCGCCCAGCACCAGCAGGCGCTTCGGCAATGCCTTGATCTGCCAAAGCGTATCAGAGGTTAAATAACTTATCGCGTCTAGACCGGGCAAATTCGGTATTAGCGGGCGCGCACCGGTGGCAATAATAATTGAGCGTGCGGACAAGGTTTTGCCATTGACTTCGACCGTCCACGGCGACACTAATTTCGCGGCACCGTTGATGCAGTTCACGCCTAAAGATTCATAGCGCAGGGCGGAATCGTGCGGCTCGACTTTTGCCACTACCGATTGCACCCGCGCCATCACCTCGGCGAAATCAAATTCTGCCGACATTGACGAGATCCCGTATTTTTTGCTTGCGCGCGCATCGGCCAATAGTCGCGCCGAGCGAATCAAGGCTTTCGACGGAACACAACCGGTGTTGAGGCAATCGCCGCCCATTTTGTGTTTCTCAATCAACACAACTTTGGCCTTTACCGCCGCCGCAATGTAGGAGGACACCAAGCCCGCAGAACCGGCACCGATGACGATTAAGTTGTAATCGAAGCTTTTTGGCTTTTTGTAGCCGCGATAGATTTTGCGAGCAGCTATAAAATTCAGCAAAAACTTCAGCACTAAGGGCAGCAGGCCAATCACCGCAAAGGCCGCGATCAGCGATGGCGAAAGAATGCTCTTTAAACTAGTGATTTTGGCCAATTGGGTGCCCGCAAAAACAAAAGCGAGGGTTCCTGGAAGCATGCCGATCTGGCTGACAATGTAAAACGTCGCGGTGCGTATGGGCGTCAATCCCATCAGCAGGTTGACGACAAAAAATGGCACCAACGGTACCAGTCTGAGGCTCAGCAAATAAATGGCGCCATCTTTTTTGACGCCCGCTTCGATGCCCTTGATCCGATCAGCAAACTTGGCCCGAATTGCATCGCGCAGCAAAAAGCGGGAGGCTAAAAATGCCAGTGTGGCGCCAATGGAGCTGGCAAAAGACACCGCGATGCCGCCCCAAAGCAAGCCAAACAGCGCGCCACCCGCCAAGGTAAGCACCGCCGCACCGGGCAAGGAAACCGCCGTGACAGCAATGTAGACCGCGATAAAGCTAAACAATGCTAATAAAAAATTGTGACTGACCCACCCGGAAAGCAGTTCACGTTTCGCTTTTAGCGCCTCCAGCGTCAAATACTGGGCACCATCAAAATAGAAAAATGCCGCGATTGCAATTAAGAAAAGCGCCGCCAGGGCGATTCGAGCGTAATTTGATTTTTTCATGCGCCATTAGAACGCATAAATCGTGTAATTCTTTCAGGGAAGTGAAAAAACATGTGGGTTAGTTGCGCTTTGTCAACGCAAACTCGTGCGATGAAAGAAAAACCAACGAATCTCGGTCTAGCGCTGTTATGAACCCAAGTCCACGCCAGCTGGCCTTTGACGCACTTGTGCGCCGTTTGAGCCCCGAACTCTACCGCTTTGCCTATTGGCTTTGTAAAAGCCGTGCGCTGGCGCAAGATATTTTGCAGGAATGCTATTTGCGCGCTTGGCGTTCGTCCGAGGACTTACGCGATGTGAACAGCGCAAAAGCTTGGATGATGACGATCCTGCGGCGCGAATTTTTGCGCACCTTCGAGCGCAAACAGTTTGATTTGACCGACCTGGAGGACATTTCCATTGCAGATACGGTTTCCCCAAGCTTAGAAGCGCAGAGTGAGTCGAATTTATTGCGCCAAATGATTGGCAAATTGGAAACGAAATATCGTGTGCCGCTGGTGCTGCAGGTTTTGGGCGGTTTAACTGGCGCTGAAATTTCAGCCGAGCTAGGCATGCCAGAAGCCACCGTCAACACCCATTTATTTCGCGCCCGCGAACAGCTGAAAGCCATGGTCTGTATCCCCGCAGGCGACGCGCTAAAGGACAAAATGAATCAACACAGCAACACTGGAAATCTTAGTAACACTGGAAATCTTAGTAACACTGTAAATATTGGAGCCGCACGTGAACACCGCCGAATTTGAATTTCTACTGGGCACTGACCCACGACAGACTGGGCGTAGAGCCGAGGCAAAAGCGCTGCAGGCTAGTGGCGTGTGCATCGACGCCGAGCTGCGCTTAGCGCGCGCGCTAAAATTTGAGCACACGCTTGATCAGGCTTTTGATATCGATATGCCGGACGAGCTGCAGGCCAAGCTGTTCGCGCTTGCTGATGTTGGTAGCAGTTTTGCACCGCAGGCTGGCGCGCGCCTTATTTCGCGTTCCCGCCGATGGCTGGCGATCGCTGCGGGTGTTTCGATGTGCGCAATTGCTGCATTTGTAGGCTATGAAGGCAATGTGCAGCCACAAAATGCTTTGCTGGCGCAGCACTGTAACGATCATTTGGTGCACGAACCGTTTGCGTTATCGCGCCGAACGGTGGTGCCGAAAGACTTGGTCGAACGCATGTTTGCGATGAATGGCTTTGCCACGCATACAGCCGATGGTCGCGATTTGACGACGCTGTTGGGCGACGTGAATTACCTCGCACCTTGCACGGTGGATGGCAAAACGGCGATGCATTTGGTTGTGCAAACTGCGGATGGCCCGGTGACGGTGCTGGTGATGCCGAAAGTTGCCAACGATGGCGCGAGTGAGGTGCGTATCAATAGCGCTCTGGTTCGAATTTCGCCACTGTCAAGGGTGCAAAACTCACTCGGCGCAATCGCTTTCGTGGCGGAATCAAGCGTATCAGTGGACGCAGTTGAGGCGCGGTTTTTGAAGGCTTTGGGGGTGGTTTAACCTAGAAAACTCCGATGGATCAAGAGTGTTGTCAGCTGAGTACTTAGGTTTAAGTGCGGCGTGCGATAGAAAGCTAAGCCGCCGCCATGTGCAGGAAATTTAGGTTCGAGCTGCCCAGACGAGCGTTTGGGTGCATCCCCAAGATCCCGACTAGCGCTGCGGCCAATTGAAAACCCCGGACTGGGCGAGTCACATGGGCGTCAGCACCATAAATCTGTTCACGCCCAACGCTGATCACCCGCTCCTTGGCATGCGCCATCTCGTATTGCGCATGATCTGCATCCAGCAAAGCCAAATCACAACCCTTGCGCTCATCGGTAAATTCAACTGCTAAATCCAAATGCACTGCCCAGCGCTCAAGGCCACCAATCACTAAAGCACGCTCGTCTGAATGCAAATCGCCGACGTAAATTTTCATTGCCGCTGAGCCTTAAATGAGTGTTTAGACGTCTAGAGCATGCTTCGCGCAAGCGTTAAAAATTGTGACGGCAGTCGCAATGGAGTTCACGTCACAATTGTTGACGCGCACGGCGCAAAAAGTTTCGTGAAACCCTTGTGAGTCAGTAGCTGTGGGTGCACTAGGCATGGATTTTCTGAGTCAACCGGTTTTTGAATTCAACTTCTCAAATCACAAATTTCTGATCCTTCAACGGGCTTTATGGATTGCCACATTTATTAGCGGCGGGTGGTGGTGCCAGTGGCGAAAAACATCCGGCAATTGTGTTGCGCATGCCTGATGTGCGGGTTGGCACCGACGTGATGCGCGGTGCGTTGAGCGCCGTGCACGAAGCAAAGCGTGGCTTCGCAGCGGTGCGCAACGGCGAGTCAGGACTCCTCGGCTTGGGTCGGGCTAAAAACCGACGCTGGACCCTCGATTACCAGCACGATCAAATTTATATTGAGCCAGGCGCAATCATGCAACCGGATCCAAAAATTGGCATCAATGCATGGTTTTCTCAAACTGCGCCGGGTCAGCCCTCGATTTTGGCGCGTACGCAAGTGATCGGAAACGATGATTTGGCTAAAGGGCTGCGCTTGGGCGATCAGTTGCTCAGTATCAATGGCAATTCGCATTTTGACGCACAGACTGATGCGCAGACTGATGCGCAGGGAATGGAAAGTTCCTGGTTGGCGCTCGCCCAGCCGGTGGAAGTCACCTTAAAAATCCAGCGCTCGGGCAAAGCTTTGGCGCTGAAAATTACCCCAGCCGAGCTTTTGCCGATGAATGCAAGCACCGCCACACTAGATGACACGCCGCCGCATATTCCGTAAACTCCACGGCTCTTT
>JBBQBR010000300.1:0-4321 GCA_038317875.1 Lysobacterales bacterium | reverse complement strand
ATGAAGTCAACATGAAAGCGGTGATGGATACCCGCAGAAAATACGCCGAAGCGTTTGAGAAAGCGCATGGCGTCAAGCTTGGCTTCATGAGCTTCTTCGTTAAAGCCTGCACCGAAGCGCTGAAAATGTACCCGATCGTCAATGCCAGCGTGGAAGGCAGTGACATTGTTTATCACGCCTATCACGACATCGGCGTTGCAGTTGCCACCGAAAAAGGTCTGGTGGTTCCGGTGTTACGCAATACCGCATCGCAAAGTTTGGCGGATATTGAGCGCAACATCGGCACCTTCGCCAAGCAAGCGCGCGAAGGCGGTTTACAGTTAGACGATCTGCAGGGCGGCACTTTCACGATCACCAACGGCGGCGTATTCGGCAGCTTGTTCTCCACGCCGATCGTCAACCCGCCGCAAAGCGCCATTTTCGGCATGCACACCATCAAAGAACGCGCGATTGTCGAAAACGGTGCCGTGATCGCCGCACCGATGATGTTCGTTGCCATTAGTTATGACCACCGCATTATTGATGGCAAAGACGCCGTGCAATTCTTAGTGGCAGTGAAGAACTATCTGGAAGATCCGGTGCGGTTGATGTTGCATATTTGATCTAAAGAAGTTGTTTTGAGTGTTTTGCTAAGGCAAAACGCAAGGCGGCCCGAGGTTTTCACCTCGGGCCGCTGGCTTTTTGATAACGCCACTAAGCCTAATTATTACACCGCACCGGTATGCGCATAATGGCATCACCGCTGGGGCGAACGGGGCCAGCGATGCTTGGCATTTCCGAAAGTTTTGAAGCATCCGTTTGTCCGCCGGTTTTGACGGGAATTTTGGCCAGCGATTCCGCCGCTGCTTCGTCACCCAATTCCGCCGCCAAGCTGTAATAGCTGCGGGCTTTGCTGGCGTCTGCTTCGATTTCACCAATGCCGCTGGCATATATGTCGCCCAGCCAGGTCAAAATCGGGCGAAAGCGATCTAATTTAACGCTGCGGGCTTTGGCTTGCTCAAACAGTTGTTCCGCGCGCCGCACGCGCTCAGGCCAGGCTTTCGATGACCACTCTGGTGCGGAATTGAAGCTCAAACTGCGCACTAATACTTCGGCATAAACCAGTTGCGCAATGGCCGAGGGCGGTGCAGTTTTGCCCTCCGCATACTGGCGCACAGACGCACGCTGTGCCGCGCCTAGATAATTTTTAGCATCAAAGCCGTCCGGGTAGAATTCGTCATCGATACTTGCCTGATCCTCAGACTGAAAATTCAGCACGGGTTCCGGCGCAGCTGGCATGGTGCAGTAACTTACAAACATTTGCGGGTCATCTAAATCCATGTCTAGTGTAGAACCAAGCGCGTAAATCAATTTGGCTGTCGCTGCGGTTTCGCCTAAATAATCAAACGAACTATGGGAAAAACGCCAATTGGCAGCTTCGCGCACGAATACCAAACCTGCACCGGTGTATTCCTTCCCTGCCAGCAGCGGCACCCAAGCGATATCGCCAACCACCGAAACTTCGCCTGGCTTGAGTGATTTTAGTGCCAGTCGCAGCGGATCTGACTGGTTCGCTTGACAGCTCGCGGTATAGACATCGGCCAAGTCAAAGCGGCCGCGTTTGCGCAGGGCGCGAATACTAAAAAATTCTGGGTCAACTGATGGATATTCCGCTGCATTCAACTGCTCCGCACCTTGGTGTAGTGCGATGCGCTGCAGGCGGGCAAGATCCAACAGATTCGCTAAGTGCAAAATCGCCGCAGGGTCGCGCAAGACGCAGCTGGTTTCGGCGTTTAGGGCACCATTGATTTGATTCAAACTGGGCGCATCGTTTGCGTAGACGAAATTGCTGCCTAAGGCAAATAGATAACAAAGCAAACGCTTCATTTTGCTACTCCTCCAACGTCGTCAACCGACCCTGCTAAAACGTCATCTAGCGCCACGTCTAACTCGCTCTGCAAAAACATTGACTCAAGATAAGGCCCGGCGCCGCCAACAACGACTTCTCTGAGCTCTTCGGTGCCCGCCCTGTGCTGCTGGTCGGTGCTTGACGTTTCCTGCGCCTGCGCGCCTTCCATAGCAACCAGCATGACCGCTACCGGCAAAAGCCGCACATAGCGCACACAAAGTTGCGCGCCACCGGCCAAAAGTTTTTGCTGTGCACCTGCTGTTAGCGCCGATAAATTATGCACGTCTTTCTGGCAGCTGCTACAAAATGCAGATTTTTGGCCTTTCGCAAACGTCGGCGGCGTGCTGCAAGGGCTGTCAACGCGTGGGCAGAGTCTGGAAGTGCTGTTCGCCATATTAAAATTCCTCACTCAGATAATCGGCGTTGAGAGGTTCGTCGGCGTCGTCAAGCTCACTTTCTAAAAACATCGGCTCCAACCGCACGGTGCCTTGGACCGAGATCAAACGGCCTAAGATTTGCTCACTCACCATCTCACGGGGGGAATGCATCTCAGAGTCGCTTTGCGACATGGTTTTCGTAGCGTCCGCAGCATCGGCAGCAGCCACCGCAAGCAGCAAAACAGTGGCTGGCACCATGCGTACGTATCGCACACAGATATTTTCGCCGCTGCCTAAAAGTTTTCCCCGCTGCATCGGTGTTAGTGCCGACAAATTGTGTACATTTTTTTGGCAGAGATCGCAAAAACCAGTCTTTTGCCCATGGATAAACTGCGGCCCTTGTTTGCAGGGTTCACCAACCACGGGACAAGGGCTGAGCGTACGTTGGGCTGATTTCGTGTTGCTGTGCATAATGAACTCCCGAACCGTTAAATCATTCTGGCAGTAACATTTTGCCCTGTCGAGCAATCTTGCCTTCAGTTCGCAAATACTGTTGGACAACGGTGCGGTGCGGGTGCACCCACAAACCCACATGGTAAAGTCGAAGCTATTGAAGTAAGTTTTTTGCAAGCCAAGCTCAGAATTTTGCAATCATTCAGTTTCGGTTTGTTCATACCATTCGACCCGAACCTCTATTGAGTGAAGTCGATGAGTTTGCCCCAGCATCATCGTGTTGCTTTATTCCAGCGCTTGCCATTAATGCGCGGCGGCGTTTTGCTGTTGGGTATTTTGCTGCTTATCGTTATTTACGTGATTTGGTTTGCGCCACCCGCGTACCAACCAGTGGTGCCGGCTTTGGCGGCAAACGCCCCAGAACAGGCGCATCAGTTACACAAGGGTGCGACTGACACAAATGTGCACAGCCACCCAGAGGAAGAAGTTGAGGCACTGAGTCTTCAGTCCACCAGCGTGCCATTGCTTGACGCTAGCGCGCTGCATTTTTCCGCACCGGCGATGGCAGCGCCGGAGCTTTTCGCTGGCGGCGCAACACGGGTCATTCTGGATCCCAGCTGTGACAAACGCAGCACCTTCAAGCCCGACGCTGCGCACACGCTAGAGGAAACGTTGTTCAAGGAATTTGGCATTGTTGCCAACGCCCGCATCCCCGAGGCGACACCGTTTGAGGAGCTGACGCAGTTTTACCGGATTGGTGCGGATTATTACCAGCTCAGTATTAATGCGCTGCCCGCTTCACGTCCACCGGTTTATGAGCTGAGTTGGTACCGCGCGCGCGATGCGCAAATGCTGACCCAGGTTGCCCGGCTAGCCGTTCCGCCCGCAGCGGGCGTGCTTGATGTCACTCGCGCAAGCGAGCTGTTTACGCAAATTTTGAACGACGCGCGCGCCAACCGCGCTGAACTGGGCGCGCGCCTGCTCAATGTCCATATTCCACGCGCAAGCGGTGGCACCAATAGCGATCAAGAGCTGCGTTTTATCAACGGTGCGCCGCTGCAATGGGTATTTGGTAGCGGTGTCTGTCAACTCACCAGCGATAGTAACCGTGCGCTTTGCCGCTGTTTGCCAGACGGTGAACAGCTGCGCGTGCCCGACGTCTAGTCCAATAATTTCGTGCTCCAGGCCGAATCAACGCGGCTATTAACTCTGCTGAAAAAACCCTCTGCTTAACCAACCGAAGGAAGCAATTGAAATGAAGAAACAATCCGATGTAGCCAGCACAAAATTAGCGCTCGCGTTTATTGCCGCGATCAGCTTTTCCGGCACTGCCTTAGCGCTTTGCCCATGGAATACCAGCTACGACAGTGGCCTCAATTTTTGCACGGACGCAAATAATGCTTACGGGCCGTTTACCCGCGCGATGACGAACAAATGCACAAGCGATGGCAACGGCAGCGCCTGCACCAATACCCTCAATGTTTATTACAACGGCACCAATACCACCGGTACCGCAGTGCTGGTGCAGCGCTGGGGAAAATCATTAGCGCAATCGATTCGCGGCACCGCTGATTGCCCGCTGGGCAGTACCCGAAGTACGAAT
>JBBQBR010000299.1:0-4326 GCA_038317875.1 Lysobacterales bacterium | reverse complement strand
CGCTTAATCCAACCGCTACTCGGAACCCGCGCGCAAGCGCTCAACAAAATTTACCATCATCGAAGCCGTTGCGCCCCAGATGCGATGCTCGCCGAACTGAAACACCGTGGTGCTGCGCACGCGCCCTAGATATTCGCGGCTTTCAGTGCGGCGCTGCAGTGGGTCAAAAAACAAATCGAACGGCGCTTCAAAAATGGCAGCGACTTCGGATTGCTGCGGCGTTGGGCTGATATCAACGCTCAAAATCCCGACTACGGGCGTGACGATAAAATTCGAGATCGTCGCAAAACGCTCGAGAAAACCAATCGTACGGATCTGTGTGCTTGCGATCCCGACTTCCTCCGCCGTTTCACGCAATGCGGCGGCAATATGGCCCTGATCGCTTTGATCGACACGGCCACCCGGAAAGGCAACTTGGCCCGCGTGACTCGTCATATGCTCGGTGCGCCGGGTCAAAAGCACGTGCCAGCCGGTTTCGCGCGGGATTAGGCCAATTAACACCGCCGCTTCGCGCAGTTTGTCGGCGTCTAAAACATCGTTCCAATCATTAAAATTCCAGCCCATTCCGCTGGGCGGGTCGGCCAGTAGGGCTGCGGTCAATACGGCTTCGCTAAAACGATTCATTGCCGCTTAATCAGCTTCATGCTGATCTAGGCGCGCCATAATTTCGCTACGTGCAGCGTCGGTCATGCTGCTCCAGGCACCAATTTCACTTGAGCTTCGGTGGCAGCCGGTGCAGATATCGGCCGAATTGAGTTCACACACACCGATGCAGGGCGACAGCATTGCCAGCGCTGGCTGGGCTATCGGGCCGCTATTGCCTAAAACTAATTTAATGCTGTACATAGCACCACTTGTTTGCCGTGTCGCCTTGTGGCGAGACTTTAATTATTTGACGAACCTTGTTTGCAATGCGCAAACAAATCAACCGGAAAGATCGTTGCATGCTTGCGCTCGCCACTAAAGTACTAAATGACTACTCGAAAATGTTGGCTAATATTGAACCAGGAAATTTAGGTTTCGCCGAATCGTTTTTACCGCATTCTAAGACCGCAATTCGCGAAGCGACGAAATCGGCACTTTCACATTTAGGCGCGGGCCAGCCTGTGCTGCGGGAAGCATTGATTCGCGGTTACGTCTATTTGGAGCAATTTGTAAGCGATGCCCAGGCTGAAGTCTTGCTGGAAGCGGCAATGCCGGGCAACGAGGCAACGATGGAGGGCGGCACGCAGGCGTCAGAAATCCTGATCGACATCAAATTGCGCATGGCGCAAGCGCTTAAAGAAATTAGCGAGTTTGCGAAAGCGTGAGGCGGCGTCATTGCGAACGCAGTGAAGCAATCCATTTGCTTTTCAGACCTTCGGTAAGCCCTAAAATTGGATTGCCACGTCGCTATGCTCCTGGCAATGACGCGACGCAGAGCTGAGGCGCTCGCAACGACCGTAGCTTCGTTTCTACATTCTGAACGCGTTGAGCAATTCGAGTTAGCCCGCACTAAAATACTTACGCAGCATATTCAAAATCAGCGCTGCAACCACCACGATAAACACCCGGCGCATCCAAATGCTGCCATAGCGCAGCGCGAGGTGCGAACCGACAATGCCGCCCGCCAAATTTGCGGCGGCTAGCCAAATAGCGTCTGGCCAAAGCACATGCCCGAGCGCGATGAAAAACATCAGTGCAAAGCCATTGCAGGCTACATTCACGCCTTTAGCCATCGCCGATGCGTGCACAAAATCGAAGCCAAACACGCGTACGTAGATAAAAACTAGAAAACTGCCGGTGCCAGGGCCGAAAAAGCCGTCATACAAACCTAAAGTCGCACCAGTTGCGGCACTGGCGGCGTCTAGCTTGCGACCCTGAAACCGGGGCACATGCAGTTGACCCAAATCTTTGCGCACCAAAGTGTAAATAAAAATCCCGGCCAGCAAAATCGGCAGCAGCAAATCGAACTGTGCCCGGCTAATTTTGGTTAACAGCCAAGCGCCAGTGACCGCACCGATGCCCGCAGTTAGGCTTGCGATCAACAACGCCCGTTTGGGCAGCGCAATGCGCCGCGCATATTGTATAAAAGCCGCAGCGGTGCCAAAAATCCCGGCAAACTTGCTAGTTCCCATAATGCTGGCCGGCGCTGCGAGCGGGAAGATTGCAACCAGCGCGGGCACCTGAATTAAGCCACCGCCACCCACCATTGCATCTACCATGCCCGCGAAAAAACCCGCAGCAAGAAGCGCTAAATCAAATATCCACGGATCCAACCGTCAGTTACCGGAATCACTAGGCGGCCTGTTCGGTGCGCGCATCGGCCCAGGGAAAGGCATAATTTTCTCCCCGGTCAGCTGATCGCGTATCTTTGCGACGCCGCGCTCAAGCACTTCCTCAACTCGAATAATGCTGTGCATAGGCAGATGCAGCGCCTGCGTGCCCGCGAATTCCTCTTTCAGTTTTTCTTCGGTGGGATCGACTAATAAGCCGTCCCCACTAGAAAAACTAAGCTCCGCGACATAGGTAAATCCGTACAAATCACTGGCGGCGATGCGCTTGGCATAAATCTCATAGACTTTGCCGTGATTCAGAAAAATGACTTTGTAGAGTTTCTTGGGTGTGCTCATGCGTTCAATGCTATCGCCATAGCTAAGCAAAGTCGCGTCAAACTTTGCGCTGATTCACAACCCATAGGCAAAAATTTCTGGGCATTTGTCGCTCGGGCCAAAAGCATTTTCCACAGGAACGCTGTACAGCGCCGTCTTGTTACTGGGAACACCACAGAGTGCGTGTCCGACTGGGGTTGGGTTGGCAATATTTAACCGAAGAATCTTTCCATAAAACAATCCGGCATTGGGATTAAATTGAACATTGTTAATGCTGGACGGCGCGCTGCAACTGCTAGCCTGTGAAGGCGCAAGATATTGCTCACAAAATTGGTGATTATTGCCAATGCCTAGATAAAGTGAACCATCGCGGCCAAAACCTAACGAACCGCCCAGATGCGCTGTAGTTGCGTGGGGTAACTGTAGGACTACTTCACAACTGCTCGGGACTAGCTCTTCCTGATTGATCGGCTCAAATTTCATACGCGCTAACACCAACGTATTTGCAGTGGTGTAGTAAAAATAGAGCGTCAAGTTGGTATCGAAATTTGGGTCAAGAGCAATGTTGAGCAGGCCACCTTCCGAGAGACGATCCATCGGCATCGTTTGCATCTGTCCAAGCCAGCGGCAGGAAAACTGAGGATCCGCTAGATTGATGGCGGGCTGCGTCCGTAAGCTTCCATTGCTGTTTAAAACCCTAATTTTACCGCCTAATTCTGCGACATAAAAAAAAGTGTTCGGCGCATTCACCATCGCCACGGGGCTTACAGGTCCCTCAACAAATAGGGTCAAGCCAATGCCACTCGTGCTCGCGGCGAAAGTCATGGTTGCGCCAGCAAAACCGAAAAGCGCAGTCAACATCAAAAACATTCGTTTAGGCAGATTCATAATTTTTCCTCAATTGGTAACTTTTGATTATTTAATCAACGGCTACCAAACACGTGTTAATCCGTATTGATCGAATATCGAATCAGCAGAAATCAGTGCCAGTTTACGTGAGGATGCCTGTGCTGCGAGCATGCGATCAAAAGGGTCGCGATGTATCAATGGCAAGGATTGAACCTCAAGGCAGTCGCTAGGCTCAACCATCAATAATTCGATGCCTTCATCGCGCATTCGTTTCGCAAAATCCAGTACCGTCAGGCCGTCCAAATCCAATTTTCCTAACGTCAATTTAATGGAGATTTCCCAAAGGCTAATAATACTGACCTGATTTTGCGAGATTTCGTTTGCAATGGCAGCTCGTGCAATTTTGCTCAGTCTAGCGTCGGCAGAAAACATCCAAAGCAAAACATGGGTATCCCACAGCACTTTCATCGTTGTCCCGATCCGCGAACCAAACTCACGGGAAAACCGCTGGATGCATATAGGCTGCAAAATCTTCCAGCTCTGCATCAAAATCGTCCGCCATTTTAATTCGCCCTTCCCAGCCGCCAAATTTCGGTCTGGGGGTAATTGGCGCTAGTGCGACCAAACGCACCACCGGATTATTACCACGCGCGATGACGACTTCCTCGCCGCGCTCGGCCATGGCAATCAGCTGTGATAGCTGGGTTTTCGCTTGGTGGATGGTTACAACTGACATGGTTTTGTATTAGCTAATCAACTTAGCTAATAGAATAACTAAGATTCATCGCCGCGTATAGCTACAAAAATAAAACTCGATTCCCGCACTCGAAACGACCGGGCTTGGTACAGCGACAAACTCAGCATCAATCGCCGGAAACCAAGCATC
>JBBQBR010000298.1:0-4327 GCA_038317875.1 Lysobacterales bacterium | reverse complement strand
GGCCTGACCTTGCTGGCAACAGTGGGTTCAACCGCGCCGTTTGTGTGTTTGTTTGGGACGGTTTGGGTTATTTACAACGCACTGATTCAAATCGGCGCAACCGGCAACGCATCGTTGGAAAACGTCGCTGGGCCTGTGGGCGAGGCGTTGATCATGACGTGTATCGGTCTTGCAGTCGCAATTCCCGCCGTACTTGCCTATAACTTCTTTGTTCGTGCGAACCGCGTAACGCTAGCCCGCTTCGATGAGTTTGCGCATGATTTGCATGACTACTTCGCAACAGGTTCACGCGTCGGCGCTCAGACCAGTCTGGGTGGACGCGTTCCTAGCGCTCCAAAGCTTGCAGCACCAATGAAGTAAATTGCGATTAAAATCCGCAGTTTCGAATCGCGCCCAAGTGGCGCGTTTTTTGTATCTGAAAGTTTCTATAGCTTCGTAGTCCACAAAGCCTGAAGATTACGGCTTGATTCATTGAAAGGCTTGGCAATGATCGCTCAAACCGCGTCAAACGTAATTTTAGATTCGCTGGATGGAAATTCGCAAAAACTTGATGGTGGCGCGATGTTTGGTAACGCGCCGCGCGCGATGTGGGAAAAGTGGCTTACGCCGGAAGCAGATAATCGGGTTCCGCTTGCTTGTCGCTGTCTTTTGGCGCGAGGCTTAAATGGCAAAACAGTGCTTTTCGAAACCGGGATCGGTGCGTTTTTCGAGCCAAAAATGCGCGAGCGTTTCGGCGTCGTGGAAGCAAATCATTGTTTGCTAGATGCGCTTGCAGCCCTGGGCTTGTCGGACGCCGATATCGACGTGGTTGTGCTCAGCCATTTGCACTTTGACCACGCCGGTGGCTTGCTTGGTGCGTGGGAGCAAGGAATGCCTGCGCGACTGCTATTCCCAAATGCGACGTTTGTTGTCTCTGATGGCTGCTGGCAGCGCGCACTTGCGCCACACGCGCGTGATCGTGCTTCCTTTATCGCGGATCTGCAGCCACTGCTAGAAAGCTCCGGTAGGCTCGAACTCGTTTATGGCCTACATACGCCGGCACTTGGCAAGTCGGTACGCTTTCACTATAGCGACGGTCATACCCCTGGATTGATGTTGGCGGAAATTTGTGGGGAAAATGATTTGGGCGGCATCGTTTTTTGTGCCGATCTAATCCCTGGCGCGCCCTGGGTAAATGTGCCAGTCACCATGGGCTACGATCGATTTCCAGAACTGTTAGTTGATGAAAAGCGTGCGTTTTTGACTGATAAGGCAGCGCGTAATGTGCGGTTGTTTTTCACCCACGATCCAAAAATAGCGATTGCATCCGTGCTTTTTCAACACGGCAAGTTTGTTGTCGACAATCCGGCTGCTAACCTCCAGTCGGCAAGCTTGGACGCTTAAGCGCTTGGTATCGACGCCAATATCCCAAGCAGCTCCGAAGTCGCACACAATTGCAGAATTGATCGTGCGAAAACGATGGGGCGCGCGCTACACTTGAGACATAAAGTCTAGCAAAGGATCGGCATGTACTATCCGAAACAGCAACAGCAAGCGCGCAGCGGCGGCCGAGGTGGTTTCGGTATGTTGCGGCTTTTGCCGCTGGTTTTTTTCGGCTTGTACATGGGTTATTACTACCTTAGCCACCGCGAAGTTGTGCCGGTTACCGGGCGCAAGCAGCTTGTTGATTTGAGCCGCGAACAGGAAGCGGCGCTGGGTTACCAGTCATATCAAGAGATTCTGCAAAACGAGCGCATTGTTAGCACCGGCGATGCGCCAAAAATGGTTCAGGGTATCGCCAAGCGATTAATTCATGCTGTGCAGCAGTTTCCGGGTGCGGATCCTGGGTTCGAGTGGGAAGCGAATGTCATTGAGTCTGAGCAAGCCAACGCTTTTGCGCTGCCTGGTGGTAAAATTGCCGTCTACACGGGTATTTTTCCGGTTGCCGCAAATGCGGATGGTTTAGCCGTGGTGATGGGCCACGAGATCGCGCACGCCGTTGCGCGGCACGGCGCTGAGCGCATGGCGTATCAAAAATTGGTGCAAATCGGTTCGATGGCAGCCGGTGTATCAGTCAGTGATATGAGCCCAGAGGCGCGCCAAGCGGTGATGGGTGCTTTGGGGGCCGGTACCAAGTTTGGCGTGTTGCTACCTTTTTCGCGGGAGCATGAATCTGAAGCCGATGAGATGGGGCTGTATTTTGCCGCTGCCGCTTGCTTTGATCCGCGCGAAGCGCCAAAACTTTGGGAGCGTATGGCCGCACTTGGTGGCGCGCGCCCGTCTGAGTTCGCAAGCACGCATCCAAGCAACGAGCGCAGAATTGACGATTTAAATCGCTGGATGCCAAAAGCTTTGGAAATTCGCGCGCAGTATTGCAGCGGTCAATCGGCTGAGCGCCAACAATAAACGGGGAAAAACATGAGTGTGGACGCGAATTTACTAAAAAACTTGTACCCGCTGGAATCCTTGCGCCCTGAGCACCTAGAGGCGCTTGCTCGTGAGGCGTCCGAACAATACGTGGATTGTGATCAGGTATTGTTTTCCGCTGGCGACACTGATGAAAGCACGATGTATTTGCTGGAAGGGGAGGTGCGTGGGGATTATCCCGATGGCCGCACGAAAAGCCAGACTGGCGGCACCTCCTTGCAGGGGCGTTACGCGATCGGCGATTTACAGCCGCGCCGTTTTACCGCCACCGTGCAGTCCGCTCGCGCGCGCATCGCGAAAATTGATCGTCGATTCTTAGAAAAAGTGATCGCTTGGGACCAAGTCGTCAAAAGTGGCAATGTCAAGCATTTTGATACCAACCCGGAAGGTAATCGCTGGGTGTTTCGCTTGTTGCAAAGCAAAGCCTTGCGAAAGTTACCCGTCGCGAATATTGAGCGGCTTTTTACCCGCTTTACCGAAATGAGTGTCAAAAATGCGCAAACCATTATCCGCGAAGGCGATGATGGCGATTATTTTTATGTGTTGAAAGAAGGCGCGGCAGCAGTTAGTCAGATGAATGATGCCGGTGAATCGGTGATCGCTTATTTGGTACGTGGCGACAGCTTTGGTGAAGACGCGCTGTTAAGTAACAATGTGCGCAATGCCACGGTTACGATGATGAAAGATGGCAAATTAATGCGCCTGGCCAAATCAGACTTTTCCGAGTTGCTCAAACAACCCGTGGTGGAATGGTTGACGCCGGGTAAAGCCTCGATTGCCGTTCGTGGTGGTGCCGGCGTTATTGATGTGCGAACCGTTGAAGAATTCAACGAACGCGCCATTAAAGGTGCGGTCAATATGCCGCTCTCTAGATTGCGCGAATGTGCGTCTGAGCTTGATAAAAAGAAGCGCTACATCACCTATTGCAATTCCGGCGAACGCTCGTCTGCGGCCGCGTTTGTGCTCAACAAATTGGGTTTTGAAGCAGCGGCACTACAGGGCGGTTTGAACGCGATGGTGCGGCAAGTAGATCAAGCAAAGGTGGGCTAGTACTCAAGCACATCTGCGTGCCGTGTGGTTTACTTTTCGTATCGGTTTTCTCGGCGCTGGACTGCGCACGCAAGGCAAACGCAGCAGAATTTTGCAGGCGGAGCCGACGGCATTGACCAAGTTGGGCTTAGATAATAATCATTGAACTAACCGCGTCAAAGGCATTGGTTCGGGCTACTGGCGTACGTCCTACGTGTTCTGTCTTCGTGTAAACCGCACTCGCAATCGTGTCGCTGGCTTCAAGGCAACATCCACAACAGGTTTGGACAGTACTGCGCCATCGTCCATGGATAGATCGAAATTCTCAGCGAATATGCGCGGCAGTCAACGCCATTTGTATCGTCGGTAGAGGGCCAATACAGTCGCAGCACTTCTTTGATCGTCGCGTTCAAAAAGGTTAGGCGCGCGCTGGTTTCTAGTGTTGCGGCACCAGCGTGCGCGCGTTCGAGCTCGTCGCGAAGTTGCGAAACGGTGTCCCGATGCATGGCCATAGGATGCGACGCTGACCTTGCCAGTCCGGCCCTATTGTAGTGACCACATTGATGCCCTGCACGGACGCGAAGATTTTTAGCAAGCGAATCTCGCGGGTAAAATCGTCCTGATAGTCCACCAGAATTTGCCGGGCAGCTTCAGCGCCGGAGCAGTAATAAATACGGCGAAACAAAATGTTTAGTCGCGCGACGTCGCCGAAATCGCTTTGAAAGCGCAAGGCGGCAGCCAACGGGTCTTTTTGAATGTAGGAAAGTAGCGGCAGGCCCAACGGGGTTGTTTTGAAGGGATCGGTGCGGACGGGTGCCTTGGCCATTATTTGGTTCCGCCAGTGGGTGGTGTTGGGTGTTACTGGCTGGGGCGGATCGCCAAGGATCTGGCG
>JBBQBR010000297.1:0-4337 GCA_038317875.1 Lysobacterales bacterium | reverse complement strand
CTCTTTTTGTGGCTCATTAATGGCGCAGGCGTCCGCCACAGCCGCGGCGCCCGCTGCAGCGGCTGCAGCGAGCAATCAACCGCCAGCACCGGTGCCTTTGGATAAAAACAAGCTTTCGTACGCGCTGGGCTTTAAACTCGGCCTAGATATGATCGAAAGTAAGGCGCCTGTTGATGTTGCGATGGTCGTGCGCGGCGTGCAGGATGGTTTTGGTAAAAAAGAACCAAGCGGCGTTACGCGTGAAGAGATGGGCAATCAGCTTTATGCGCTGGAATTCAAAATGCGTTCCGAAGCAGAAACTGCGTACAAACTAGTCGCCGCTGAAAATCAGGCGCGCAGCGACAAGTTTTTGTTAGAAAACAAAAGCAAGAAAAACGTTGTTGCCTTGCCATCGGGTATTCAATACCGCGTGATCGAAGAAGGCAATGGCGCACGTCCAACTGCTAAAAGCGAAGTAACGGTGCACTACCGCGGCTCGTTGATTTCTGGCCAAGAGTTTGACAGCTCATTTGCGCGCGGCGTGCCAGCCAAGTTTAAGTTGGACCAAGTATTGCCGGGTTGGCAGGAAGTATTGCCGCTCATGAAGGTCGGTGATACCTGGCAGGTCTTTTTGCCGCCCTCGAAAGCGTACGGCGCAGAGCGCGCACCACGTGCAATTGGCCCTAACCAAGCGCTGCAGTTTGAAATCAAGTTACTTGACGTGAAATAGCTTTCTATCTCGTCATTGCGAGGAGCGCAGCGACGTGGCAATCCATTGTTCGGACTTGCCGCGTGCGCCTGAAAAGCAAATGGATTGCTTCACTGCGTTCGCAATGACGAGATCGGCTCAAACGCTGCGCATCGGTATTCGCATAATGACTTCAGTGCCTACGCCCTCGGTGCTCGTGCATTGAATACTTCCTTTGAGCAACTGCGTCACTAAATTGTAGACCACATGCATGCCTAAGCCAGAGCCGCCTTGGCCACGCTTGGTGGTGAAAAACGGCTCGAAAATGCGGCTACTTACCGCGTTAGGCATGCCAACGCCGTCATCGCGATAAATCAGTAAGATCAAACCGCCGTTAACTTCTGGGTTGATCAATTCGGCGCTGATCTCGATGTTGCCATCATTGCGTTCAGGGAAAGCATGGGTGAGCGAGTTGGTCACCAAATTGAAAATAATCTGCGAAAGTGCGCCGGGATAGGTTTCCATGGTCAGGCCTGCGGGTACAGCTAAATTAACGCGATGCTGAGTGCGTTTGAGCGTAGGTTTTAGCGTGAATAGAACTTCCTCTAAATACGCCGCCAGCACGATAGTACGTAGGGCTTCGCTGCCCTGATCAACCGCGACTTGTTTGAAACTGCGCACCAGTTTGCTAGCACGATCCAGGTTTTTGAGCACCAAATCACTTGCTTCTACGGCACTTTTGGTGAATTGCTCTAGTTCGGATTTACTTAAGGTATTTTTTTCTAAATGCCGCGCTAATCGCTCGGTTTCTTGTCGCAGATGCGATGCCGCCGTCACGCCGATACCTAATGGCGTATTGATTTCATGCGCGACTCCCGCCACTAAATTTCCAAGTGAGGCCATTTTTTCGCTATCAACCAGTTGGCGCTGGGTGTTTTTCAGCGTCGCAAGCGTAGAGCTCAGCTCTGAATTGCTCGCACTTAACTCTAAAGTGCGCTCAATGACTCGGTCTTCCAAGCGTTCGTTGACACTACGCAATTCTTCTTCGACAGCTTTCACGTCCGATATATCGCGCAACGTGCCCACGAGTCGCACGGCTCGACCATTTTCATCACGCTCGATTGCGCGCCCACGACCCATAACCCAGGCCCAATCGTGGTCCACCGTTCGCATGCGAAATGCGGCCTCGAAGTATTCGGTGCCTTCGTCAATGTGCGCACTCAGTGCCAGCTTTAGCCGTACCCGATCAGCTGGGTGTGCGATTTTCACTAAATCGTCCAACGTGATCGGCCCATGGCTTGGGTTCAGGCGGCCACGCTGTATGTCCGTCAACGGATTGACTGCTTGCAAGCTGCCGCTGCACAAATCTAAATCCCAGAGTTCATCTCGACTGCCCCAGAGCGCGTGTTTTAGCAACGCTTCGCTACGTTCCACCAGTTCCGCATCGCGCAGCTTTTCGGTAATTCGCCGGCGCACCTGCCGATAAAAGAACCAGATGAGCAGCATGAATATCGCCGTGTAGAACGCCTTCGCCCAAAGCGAAAGCCACGGCGGCGATAGCACTACCAGATCCAGAGTTGTGCTGGCACTTTTATATGCGCCACTCACGGTGCGTACTTCAAAACGATACTTGCCTGCAGGCAAATTGGTAAATGTGGCGCTGCGCTGCCCTTGAGCAGTATCGACCCAATCCGGGCTTGAACCCATTAGACGGTATTGATATTGGCTGGCATAGGCGTAGCCGAAATTGAGTGCGGAAAACTCAAGTGTCCACATATTCTCTTTATGCGAAAGCGTTAACGACGATGCAAAGGGCGAGGCTACAGTCAACGGTGAATTCGGGTTTTGCCATTCCAGCTTTAAAGGTAAATTCAAAAGCTGCATATCGGTCAATACCGGCTGCTCTAGCGCAGGCTTTGCTGCCAATTCCAGCGGGTTAAACCGAATTAGCCCAGCAATCCCGCCAAACATCAAGCTGCCATCTTCAGCCTTTGCACCAGCACCTAAATAATAGCCCGAGCGATCCATACCCTGGCTTTCGGTCAACTGCTGCGACTTCATGGTTTTAAGATCAATTACGCCGATGCCGACGGTGGTGCTGACCCACAGATTGCCATTGCGATCTTCCAAAATGGCGCCGACGGCATCGGAACTGAGCCCATCAGATTTACGCACCGCTTGAAAACGAACTTTGTCAGTAAATACATCGCCTTCGAAAATCACATGATTAACGCCGCCGCCCTGTGTGCCAAGCCAAATCGCGCCGTTGCTGGTTTCAAATATGCTCGTTACTGAGTCATGGCTTAGTTCGGTGCTGCTACTACTGTCGGCGGCATCGCGGTCAGGATCGGTGGCGCGAAATCGTCGAATTTTATGCGTTTCACTATTGACCGCGATTAGCCCCTGTCCCTGCGCGCCCAATAGCAAAGTGCCATTTTTAGAGCGAAAAATGGCGTTAATCGACAGCGGTAGCGCCTGACCATCGCTGTCTAAAAAAGCCTCGAACGAGGCGCAGCTTGGGCAACGGTAGAGCAAACCTACATCGTCGCTGGATGCCCACAATGTCCCGTCACGATCTTCAAACAGGGCCAAAATTTTGTCGCTGTTGAGTGTGCGCGGGCTCGGTTCGCGCGTGCCATAGCGGATAAAGCCAGTGCTATTGAGTCCAGCGCGCGTGAGCACTGGGGTGGCTGGCGTCACTGGTTTAATCATTTGATTGAGCCCGCCGCCGTTTGTGGCAACCCAGAGCTCGCCTTTACGGGTGCGCAAGATCGCTTGAATCGAATTGCTTGCCATACTAGTCGGGTCGTTAGGTTTCTGGACAAAGCGCGCGAGCACGCCAGCGCTTAAGTCGTAGTGCACCAAGCCGCCATCTTCGAGTATGCCGAGCCAAAGCGTACCGTCGGGTTCACGCGAAATCGCGCGCACCGAATTTCCCGGTAGGCCGTCTTGTTTTGCATTGCCAAAAACCTCAGTGTCAAGGTGTTGATGAATAACGCTAACTGAGCGCGATTGCGGGTTGTGCACCGCAACTCCGGCGCGCCAAGTGCCCACCCACAGCTGCTGACTTCGATCTTCAAATAATGCCTGTACTCGATTTGCAGGCAGGCTGGTTGCATCACCTGGGTCGTGGATAAAGCGTACAAATCGACGCGCGCTGCGGTCATAGACTGCGCTTCCGGTCATCGTGCCGACCCACAGCTCGTCGGCTTTGTTAATCATCAAAGCGCGCACCTCATCGCCGGGTAGGGAATTTTCATCGTCAACGCAGGAAGCGTCCGCAGCACAGCGCGCCCGCTCTGAGGCTGATTCGAGCGCCGTTATTCGCTTTTTGAAGTGCCGCATCAGCATGCCATTGCTGTTGAAATGCAATAAACCATCGCCGGTTAAACCCACCCAGACATCGCCTAGGCGATCAACCGTCACAACCTGGGCTGCGCCGTAGCGCCACGGCTCGTCTGGCCAGCGCTGCAATTGATTGCTGACCAAGCGCAGCAAACCGCTACTTGTCGCAACGATAGGCGCACCCTGTGCATCGAGGGTCACGAAGTTAGCACCGGAAATTGGCAGGTGGCTCAACACGCGTTGCGCATCCGGGTCAAAATGTGTCACGCCCGCGTTGCCAGCTAACCAGAGCGAGCCATCGGTGCTTAGGCTTAGGCTATTAATT
>JBBQBR010000296.1:0-4345 GCA_038317875.1 Lysobacterales bacterium | reverse complement strand
CTGTTCAAGTGGGACAACGCGGGTGATAAGGGTGTATGGAGCAAGATTCAAGTCAACTGGATCGAAGCTGGGCAGTTCTTAAAAATTGTCGAGCCGATATTGACTGAATCGTTGCGTAGTGAAGCTGATGTCGAGCGCATTACATTGGTCGTCGGCGATGCACTTCGGAATAATCGGCAATTGACGCTCGGTCAGCTCATTGAACAGGCCCTTTCCAAGGTGCCCATTTTGCTGGACGAGTTGTCAGACGACGATCTGATCCAGGCGCTCGCAGCGCTGGCAGCACCTAAGTAATTGCTAGGCGCGCACTAAAAATGGAGACCACCCAAATCCTAAAACCAACGCCACCCCGCCTCTCAAAATCGCGCATTCAATCCGGCCGCCAATGCCACAAACGACTGTGGCTGGAGTTGCATCAAGCCGATGCATCAAGTTGGACTGCAGCGGCGCAGGTGCGCTTAGATGAGGGCACGCAGTTTGGTGAGCTAGCGCAGGAATTGTTGGGTGGCGGCGTGCTGGTTGCCGCCAATCACTTTCAGGTCAACGAGGCCTTGGCGCAAACGGCGGAACTGCTGCAGCTGCCGTATACGCAGGCACCGATGCTATTTGAAGCGGCGTTTTCGCACGAGGGCGTGCGGGTGCGGGTGGATGGCTTTCAGCGTCATGCCGATCACGACACGCTGATCGAGGTGAAGTCCACCACGGCGGTGAAGGCGGAGCACATTTGGGATTGCGCGATTCAGACCTGGGTGGCGCGCGGCAGCGGGCGCAATGTCAGCATTGTGATGCTGGGGCATATCGACAATCAATTTGTCTATCAAACGCTAAGGAATTACCAAGGGCTGCTGAAACTTGTCGACATCACGTTGGAGGTGGAGGCGTTGCTTCCGCGCATTGCTGGGATCGTGGCGGAAATGCAGCGGGTTGCTTTGGGGCCGGTGCCGGAAATTATGACGGGCGCGCATTGCTTTAAGCCCTATGGCTGCCCGTTTTATGCGCACTGCCGCGCGGCAGAACCGGAAGTCGCGAGCGCGGAATTTCCGATTGAGCTATTGCCGCGCATTGGCGCAAGCCTGCTTGAGCGGCTGCGGCTGGCGGGCTATTCAGATTTGCGGGATGTGCCTGATACCGCGTTAGAGCGTGCCATGCATTTGCGCGTCAGCTTGGCCACGCGTACCGGCACCGCCTTTGTTGCCGATCAGCTGGGCGAGGAACTCGACGCGATTGCTTACCCAAGACATTACCTGGATTTTGAAACCATTCGCTTTGTCGTGCCGCGCTGGTTTGGCACGCGCCCATTTCAGCAGTTGCCGTTCCAATTTTCTTGCCATATTCAAACCCTGGACGGTGCATTGCGGCACGAGGCATTTTTGGATTTGAGCGGCGAGTCGCCCATGCTTAAATTCGTCGAGCACCTTTTGACGGTCATAGGCGTCAGCGGGCCAGTGCTGGTTTGGAACATTGCTTTCGAAGCCACACGTTTGCGCGAATTGGCGCGTATGTTTACAGGGCACGCGCAAGCGCTGCATTCGCTTGTCGAAAGAATGGTCGATCTGTTGCCCATTTATCGGGCGCATTACTACCACCGTGATATGCGTGGCTCTTGGTCAATCAAAGCCGTGCTGCCCACCATCGCGCCGGAGCTGACGTATGACAATCTTATGGTTAGCGGCGGCGATGAAGTGCAGACGGTTTACCGGCAAGCGATCAGTGCCGAGACATCAGGCAGTGAGCGAGAGGTGCTGCGCCAAAATCTATTGGATTATTGCGAGCGCGACACGCTGGCGATGGTTCGATTGGGGAATTGGCGGGGTTAGCTTGAAAAGTATTATCAAGCCTAAGGCTATGCGTGATACAAAAACTAGTACTATAGCATCTAGATTATAAGGTTTTGTATCAATGAATAGGCCAAATTCCCAGCGCGAAACCGCCCGCAGCATTTTGGCTGCGCATGGAATTTTGCGCCTAACTGAGTTTCGAAATTCAGGCGTGACGGCAGCCACAGTAAGCCGCATGGTTCAGGACGGTGAAGTGACACGGCTTGCACGCGGGCTTTATCAACTCAGCGATGCTTCGCTCGGCGCTGATCACAGTCTGGCGGAGGCGGCAAAGCGGTTGCCAAAAGGCGTCGTCTGCTTAGTGTCAGCGCTCGCCTATCATGGACTGACCGACCAGCTTCCTCGGAAGGTGTGGATTGCGATTGGCAAGAAGGACTGGGCACCCAAGCCGGACGGTATGCCAATCCAAATTGTCCGTTTCACCGACGGACTTCTGGCTGACAGCGTTGAGACGCATGAAATTGAGGGCGTGCCGGTTCGGATCTTCGGCGCGGCTAAGACCGTGGCTGATTGTTTCCGGCATCGCAGCAAAGTCGGCCTGTCGGTTGCCATTGAAGGACTGCAGGAAACCTTGCGCCAGCGTAAGGCCACACCCGGTGAGATCGTGCGCCAGGCCGAGCAGGGCGGTATCTTGACCGTAATCCGCCCCTATCTTGAGGCGCTCACGGCCAATGGCTAAGTCCACAAATAAGTTCTCAACTAGCGCAGCGACACGATCAACCAACCGCGCAAAAAGCTGGTTGGCTTTTTGTATAACTGTGCTGCAAGGAAAATATCAACCAAATCGAAGCGCATATCCAAGCGCCAACGGCGCATACCATTACAGCCTGGGGCAACGCCCCAGGAACGATAACAAGAATATTTTAAGGGCTGAAAGCCCGTTAAAGTTAACCGCGTACAGCGGCATCTTTTGAATCGGGCCTTCAGCCCTCATCGATTTAGAATGCTTATTCCTGGGGCGTTGCCCCAGGCTGTGATATTGCGCGCCGGTGGCGCTTGATTGCTAGCGTTTCAACGTCGCTCATAAAGTGATATTGCCCACGTCTGCGCGCCTATGCGCGCGAAACGGTAATCGCCGAGAAGTTTCAGGCCATTCGGGCGCGCCAATAGTCGGATGAAGGATTTTTACGACATCTGGATACTGAGTCGGGCGTTTACTTTCGACGATGATAGGCTGCCTCGGGCCATCGCTGCCACCTTCGCGCGCCGTGCAACGCCAATCCCGCACGCACTGCCCGACGGTTTATCTGCTTCTTTCGCGGCCGACGCGCAGAAACAACAGCAATGGCGCGCTTTCGTTCGGGATGTTGCGCTAAACCCTGGCGAACTCGCGGAGGTAATTGCCGATCTTGCCGCGTTTTTGATGCCGCAGGCGATTTCTGCGGCGACGTGGAGTGAGTGAGATGATGGTTTGTAAAATGTGGTTCAAATTTGCACATCTATGCGCCAACGGCGCAAATCATCACAGCCTGGGGCAACGCCCCAGGAACGACAGCGCGAAGATTTTAAGGGCTGAAAGCCCGGCAAATTATCGCCAGCTAGGCCGAATTTGATTCGATAAAAGTCGCTATAAGGAACCATAAATTAAATTGGAATGGACATAAACTGTTCCATCATCAGGTTCTGGAGCAATGCCCTTAACTTAAGAAGTTTGCTTTTGGGCCATTGAATAGCGCGTTGATTTTCCTATAGTTTCTTTGCGTTGGAAGGCTCGTCCTGGGCGCCCTGCATTGGTATTTGAAACGATTTTCGCGATCAGCGGTTCCACCGCTAGGCATAGAGTCACTGAAAAAATTGCATATGCGGGAAGAAGAGGAACTCTGACGAATAAATTCGGCGCACAGCTCGATATGGATCCCATTGGTGAAGAGATTAAGCTTACATGTGATTGTTGAGGATGCGCTTGGGAAAATAGTAGATTTAACTGGCTAACGATAAAGCTCGGCCAATGAGTCGGCGACCTCTATTATCTTTGCTGACGACTGCCAACATACTTCAAAGGTTTACATGTACTACCAGACAGATAAGCAATGGAGCCGCCTACGTTGGTACGATCCGAAAATAGATGCAGCCGTTTCAGCTCTTACTGACGCCCTTCATGCCCAACCAAACTCGGATCTTGGTGCGGATGGCGAAGAGGGCACGTTTGGCGAAAGTGGTTGCTGGCACGTGTCAGTCGCGTCAATGCTTTCAAATTTTGGACAAACGTATGGCCTTGACGTTTTCACTCCAGAATCTTTTCTGCGAGCGTTGAGAGATGAAGGCATGGGCACGCTGACTGGGTACGTGAGCAGGCCATTTGTCGATCCAATGTCAATCGTCACAAACGGGAAAGTTCAGCTTTATGCTTTCCGCGACTTTGGCTCCAAGGGCGTCGGATCAACATCATCTGAGCTAAAGCAGATACTCGATATTGTTGGGAACGAAAGATTTTGTGCCATTGTCAACGTGCAATCCCATGAGTTCTTTGGAAAAAAAAATTCTCATTACGTTATGGTCTACAAGGC
>JBBQBR010000295.1:0-4358 GCA_038317875.1 Lysobacterales bacterium | reverse complement strand
TGCCGGTCAGCAGGCGCGAGCTATAGGTTTTACCGGCCAAAATTAGCGGGCGATCAATAATACTCATCGGTGCACCTAGTCAGTGAGTGGAGGTAAAAAGATTCAAGTTTTTTGCGTGCCCTGCACCCGCGCGCGCAGTTCCGCCGCTGCGGCGCGTGTCGACGGCGTGACCTGCCCACCCAGCATGCGCGCGAGCTCATCAATACGTTGATTTTCATCCAGTAAATGCACGCTGGACTGGGTCTGCAAGCCATCATTGGTTTTACTGACTTGGCAGTGCTGATCACCGTGCGCCGCCACTTGCGCCAAATGCGTCACCACCAACACTTGATGCGCGCGGCCGAGTTTGGCAAGCAGCTGACCGACAGTATCTGCAACCGCGCCGCCAATGCCGGCGTCCACTTCGTCAAACAAAAGTACCGGTACATTTGCTTTGGTCAAACTGGACACCTTCAGCGCCAAACTTAAACGTGACAGTTCGCCGCCGCTTGCGGTTTTACGTAACGGTTTAAGCAGCTGACCTGGATTCGCGCAAACGACAAATTCACCACTTTCAGCACCTAGCGCTGAAAAGTCGGTCGCGGCGCGTGCGTTAAACTCAAAATTGAGTTTGCCGCCGGCCATGCCAAGCTGCTGAATCAATGCTTCAGCGGCGCGGCTGAGTTTTTTTGCCGCTAACTGGCGCTTTGCACTCAGCGATTCCGCCGCTTTCTTCCAGGCCGTTTCAGCGCTTTGCCGCGCGAGCGCCAATGCCACCAGCCGCTCGTCCGCACCGCTCATTTGCGCCACGCGCACCTTCAGCTCGGCGCTCTTTTCCGCCAGTTGCGCCACTGGCACGCGGTGCTTGCGCGCCAACTCATGCACTTTCGTAAGCTCTGCCTCCACTTGCGCCAGCTGTTTTGGGTCCAGCGCCAAATCGCTGCGCACGTCTTCAACCAGGGATAGCGCTTCGTCAACTTCAATAGCCGCGCTTTCGATCAGCGCAGCAGCTTCAATAAGCTTTGCGTCAACCGCGCCATATTTACGCAAGTCAATTTGTACCTGCGTCAGCACGCGCACCACACCCTGCGGTGCGTCGCGATCCAAACGCTGCAACGCATGTTCAACCGCTGTAATCAATGCTTCCGCATTCGCCAGCTTGCGCTGTTTGCTGTCCAGCTCCGCTAGATGCTCTGGCGCAAGGCGCAGCTTGCCAAGTTCTGCCAGCTGTTGGCTGAGCAATTCCAATAGTTCGGTGCCGGTGCCGCTCAGCTTTTTTAACTCCGCCGTTTCTTGCGCAATCGCTTTAACGGTTGTCGCAGCATCTTTGACCGCAGCCAGTTCGACCGCGCTGGCGGCAAAATGATCCAGCACATCCAGCTGGCGCGCCGGTTCTTGCAGCATCATGCTGTCGTGCTGACCATGAATTTCAATCAACTGCTCGGCCAATTCACGCAGTTGTGTGAGTGGCACCGCGCGGCCGTTGATCCAGGCTTTTGAGCTGCCTTCCGCGCGCACCACGCGGCGCAACTGCACCGTGCTGCCTTCACCTTCATCCAGCTCCGCGTCTTTAAGCCAGCGCCGAATATGTTTGGAGCCAGCCAAGGCGAACTCGGCGCTCAACTCAGCGCGCTCAGCACCCGCGCGCACCACACCGGCATCCGCACGCGCACCCGCCAGCATCGTCAGCGCATCCAACACGATGCTTTTCCCTGCACCCGTTTCACCGGTAACGACGGTCAAGCCATCGCTAAAGCGCAGATCGAGCGCACTGATAATGGCAAAATCGCGAATGGAGAGCGTAGTTAACATCTAGGGCGTGCTTACCATGCGAAGTTAGCGTTCAGGCCAGGATGTAGCAGGGTTTATAAGGATTTGCACCCGGCAATTTCATCCGGTGCTGCTCGACAAAGGCCGCCAAAAGTGCGTCCAACGCCGCCATAATTTCCGGCTCACCGGTCAGCACATAAGGGCCAAAGGCCTCAATAGCGCGTATGCCCTCTTCTTTCACATTCCCAGCGACGATTCCCGAAAATGCACGTCGCAGATCCGCCGCAAGTTCGTGCGGATGCCGATTTCGGTTTAGATCCAGTGCCGCCATATTTTCATGGCTAGGCTCGAACGGCTGCTGAAATGCGAACGGCAGTTTCAGCGACCAATTGAAGAAAAACGCATCGCCCGCTTTCATCCGGTTCGCACGCACATCGACCAAACCACGCTTCATCACTTCCGCCGCGCGCGCTGGGTCATCGACCACTATTTCGTAGCGCTTGGCCGCGTCATCACCCAAAGTTAAGCGCAGAAAATGATCAATTTGCTCAAAATATTCGCGGCTTTCTTTCGGCCCGGTCAACACGAACGGAAATGGCATATCAGCGTTATCTGGGTGCAGCAAAATCCCCATCAAATACAGTATTTCTTCCGCCGTACCCACACCGCCTGGAAATACCAAAATGCCGTGGCCTAAACGTACAAACGCCTCAAGACGTTTTTCAATGTCCGGCATGATTACCAGCTGATTCACAATCGGGTTCGGTGATTCCGCAGCGATAATGCCTGGCTCAGTGATACCGATGTAGCGGTTGCGATAGCGCCGCTGCTTGAGATGCGCAATCGTGGCACCCTTCATCGGCCCTTTCATAGCGCCCGGGCCGCAGCCGGTGCAAATATCAAGCCCGCGCAAGCCCAGCTCGTAACCCACTTTTTTCGTGTAGGCATATTCGTTTCGGTTGATCGAATGCCCGCCCCAACACACCACTAAATTCGGCTCCGCATTCGGTTTGAGCACGCGTGCATTGCGCAAAATTTCAAACACGGCGTTGGTGATCGACTCCGGGTCGTCCATCATGTGCTTGCCACGAATCTCGTTTTCGACATAAACAATGTCGCGCAACACCGCGAACAGCAGCTCTTTAATACCTTGGATGATCACGCCATCAACGAAGGCCTGCGCAGGTGCATTTTCAACATCCAGCGCAACGCCACGATCTTGTTGTTCAATGCGAATCGCAAAATCCGGATAGCGCGCGAGCAAACCACGTGCATCGTCAGTTTCGGCACCTGTGGTTAGCACCGCAAGCGCACAGCGTCGAAATAAATGGTAAAGCCCAGATTGCGATGAATCGGCTAATCGGCGCACTTCGCGTTTACTTAAAACTTCCATGCCGGTATCGGGAAGTATTCGGGCGCTGACGGTATTTCGGGTCATATCTCACTCAAAGCGCGGCGGCGTTTCAACGATGCGGCGCAGATTTTTCGGCAAGCTAGCATAGCGTTAGCGGTGCAGGCGAACAAGGGCGCAAATGCTGCACGGTAAAAATCTACATGGCAAACTTAAAAGCCAAACAATCTGAGATTTGAAGGCAATAAGCCCGGCAACTGGCACCGCAGCGGCCGTAGCGATTGACTTATGTCAGAGTAACAGTATCAACAAATGTTATAAAAACGCATGCCGCCTTTTGCAACTTACGAATTTTAAATGTCAAAGTTACACACGCACCACGCACACGAAGAACGCCTAAACACCCTAACGCATGCGATCGGCGCGTGCGCAGCAAGTATCGGTGCCGCAATTTTGATTGTTGAGTCGGCGCTGCGTGGCGGTGGCGCAGAACTAATTGGTGCTATAGCGTTTGGCGTTTCGATGGTGTTGCTCTACGTCGCGTCAACGCTGTATCACGATACGCACAATGCGGTGCAAAAGGCGCGCTTTAAGGTATTAGATCATTGCGCCATTTTTCTGCTGATCGCAGGCACCTATACGCCCTTCACGCTAGTCGCGTTAAAAGACAGCAGTGGCTGGTGGCTGCTGCCGTTGGTTTGGAGCTTAGCTGCGGCCGGCATAATTTTTAAGCTGTTTTTCACCGGCAGATTTAAGCTGGTATCGACGCTTATTTACCTTGCTATGGGTTGGATGGTCATGACTGTCATTGGGCCGATGTGGCGAGCGATTACGCCGACGTGCGCCTTTTGGCTTGCAGCGGGCGGTTTCGCTTACACCTTAGGTGCTGCGTTTTATTTGGCGAAACGCTTGCCGTATGCGCATGCAATTTGGCACGGCTTTGTGTTGTTAGGAACGGGGTGTCATTTTGTCGCGGTCACTACTCAGGTTTGGCGGCCGCCGACACACTAAGTTGAATAAACAATGAGTTGCATCAGTTAATTTACGAAAGGCTCGTTGCAATCTTACAAAACTGCCCGCATCACTATTGATGACCAATTTTGGAGAAATTCACATGTTTTTCGGCAAAAAAAAGACTGAGCTACCCAACGCAGCAGAGGCACTTCCGGGGCGCAGCACCGAAATGGCGCTGCATAATTTCCACGCCGTTTTAGGCACGCCGCTCAAACCGCCATTCCCTGCGGGCAGCCATGAATTA
>JBBQBR010000294.1:0-4399 GCA_038317875.1 Lysobacterales bacterium | reverse complement strand
GGGCGAACTACTGCAGGCTTGGCACCGCGCCGGTTTCGAAATGCAGCGAATACGCGACAATCCCAGCTGTGCCGACGCCGACTTTGCCCGCGCCACGGATGCCAGCGCACTGCCGCTTTCGATGCGATTAAGTTTTGACGCCGCAGTGGATATCGCAGCACCGATGATTACAACTGGCAAACGTCCGAAAGTGGCGGTATTGCGCGAACAGGGCGTCAACGGCCAGATTGAAATGGCGGCGGCCTTTAATGCTGCCGGTTTCGATTGCGTCGACGTCCACATGAGTGATTTGGCTAGCGGCAGGCGAACACTGAAAGAGTTCACCGGCCTAGCCGCGTGCGGCGGGTTTTCCTTTGGCGATGTGTTAGGTGCTGGGCAGGGTTGGGGGAAGTCGATCTTGTTTAATGCCGCACTAGCGCAGCAATTCCAGCGCTTTTTCAGCGATGCCAACACCTTTGCTTTGGGCGTTTGCAATGGTTGCCAGATGCTGTCTGGCCTCAAATCGCTCATTCCTGGCGCACAAAACTGGCCGGTGCTGCGGCGCAATTTAAGCGAACAATACGAGGCGCGCTTGGTATTAGTGCAAGTTGCCCAGTCTGATTCAATCTTTCTGCAGGGCATGGCCGGTACAACCGCACCGATCGTGGTGAGCCACGGCGAAGGCCGCGCCGATTTTACCGGTGCTGCGGAAAAC
This sequence comes from Lysobacterales bacterium, assembly GCA_038317875.1. Lineage (GTDB taxonomy): Bacteria > Pseudomonadota > Gammaproteobacteria > Xanthomonadales > SZUA-5 > JANNYA01. The sequence goes on along the minus strand of JBBQBR010000294.1, from coordinate 3,705 downwards.
ACCAGTTGCTTGCGCATGGTCGACGGCGCGCATCAGCCGACGGAAGTATTTCCTTGGAACAGCAACGGCTCAGCCAATGGTGCCGCCGGTTTTAGCGCTGCCGATGGCCGTGTGTTAATGATGATGCCGCACCCCGAACGCGTATTTCGCACCGCGCAAATGAGCTACAAACCAGCCGGTTTGGCAGATGCGAGCCCGTGGTTGCGCATGTTTCGAAATGCGCGCGTCTGGTGCGGGTGAAAGAATGCTGAAAACGTCATCAAAGATTTCCATTAAAGATCCGTTCGTCCGGATTTCGGAGGAAACTCGACGAACGGCTCTATTTGTGACTTTGGAAAAAGATCCGTTCGCCTTAAACACGAACGAAATGCGCGCTTGAGACTTGCGAAGCATTCACAATGCCGCATACCATCAGCTTACTTTCCAGCAAGTGCTTTCCCCCGCTTATGCAGATAGAAGTTGGACAAGGCACACATACCGGCCTTAGACGCAGCCACAACGAAGATACTTTTTACGCATCGTCTGAAAGTGCGCTGTGGATTGTGGCAGATGGCATGGGCGGCTTAGAGTCAGGTGAAGTTGCCTCAACAATGGCGCGTGATCGCGTCGTGCAAGAAATTGCGAACGGTACGCCGCTGGTCAAAGCGGTGGAGTTAGCACACCGTCAAATTCTAGATCACATTGAAGCGACCGACCCATCAAAGCGCATGGGCACCACTTTCGTGGCAATTAAACTCGGGCCTGACAATAACTTTGAAATCGCCTGGGTTGGTGACAGCCGGATTTATCGCGTCGACGAGTTGGTACTCAAGCAAATCAGCCGCGATCATTCCTACGTGCAAGAGTTGGTAGAACGCAACCTAATCACGCCTGAGGAAGCCCGCGTTAGCCCGCACAAAAATCTTGTTACGCAAGCGCTTGGCGCTGTCAGTGCGGACGAATTGAAAGTCGAGTTCGCGACCGGCGAGATACTGCCCGGAACGCAAATCTTACTGTGCACAGACGGCTTAACCGGCGAAGTTGAAGATAGCGCCATTTGCGATATTTTGAACGACGAGACGCGCGTGCAGGATGCGGTCGATGCGCTCATTCAGGCGGCGCTGAATGGTGGCGGCAACGACAACATTACGGTCGTATTGATTCGCGCCTCAGCAAACCCAGCTTAAACCGCGTCATCGGGTTTTTGCCTGCAAGTGCGATAACTCGAATTGCCACGGATAGACTGCAAGCTCGCCCAGCTGTTTTGCGCAAGCAAGACAGTCAAACCAAACCCAAAGCTAACTAAAAAGTTAACCTGTGCTGCAACCTTTTTCCCAAAGTGAACGCATCGATCAGGTGCGCTACGATATTCGCGGCCCGCTTAACGCACGCGCGCTTGAACTTGAGGCCCACGGCCACAAAATTATTAAGCTAAATATCGGCAACCCCGCTTTATTTGGCTTCACAACGCCCGCACACATGCGTGAGGCAATTGCGGCAAACCTCAGCAATTCAGAAGCTTATGTGCATCAGCAGGGTATTTTGCCAGCGCGGGAAGCGGTCGCGCGCAGCCTAGAAGCGCGCGGTATGCGGGTCAGCCCAAATCAGGTTTACATTGGTAACGGCGTCAGTGAATTGATCGACTTGACCCTGCGGGCGCTACTGAACACCGGCGATGAAGTGCTGCTGCCGGCACCGGACTACCCGCTATGGACCGCGGCCGTGCATTTAAACTCCGGAAAGCCCGTTTATTATGACTGCATGCCCGAAAACAACGGTTTGCCCGACCCAGCGCAGATAGAAGCACTGATCACCAAACGCACGCGTGCCCTAGTCATTATCAACCCAAACAATCCCAACGGTGCGGTGTACCCAAAAGAGTTAGTCGAGCAGTTGGCGCAAATTGCCGAGCGCTATGGTTTGATCTTGATGAGCGACGAAATTTACGAAGGCCTGCTGTTTGACGACGCCAAATTTCATTCGGCGGCACCACTCGTGCGCGACACGCTTGCGATTACCTTTTCGGGGCTTTCAAAAGTGCACCGCGCGTGTGGTTATCGGGTCGGCTGGTTCACCCTTTCCGGCGCACTCAAACCCGCACGGGACTACATTAAAGCGCTGGACGTGCTTGCCGCGCTGCGCCTGTGCAGCAACGTCGCCGGACAATGGGCGGTACCTGCGGCATTTGATGGCATCGACACCTGCACGCCGCTTTGCCAGCCGGGCGGGCGACTTTATGAAAGCCGCCGGGCTTTGCTCGAAGGCGTGGCGCGGAGCAATTATTTAACAACCGCAACGCCAATGGGCGCGATGTATGCCTTTCCTGGTGTTGACACCACGCGTTTGCACAATTTCGACGACCAAGTGTTTGCCATGACGATGCTTGAGCGCGAACACATCCTGATTGTGCCGGGTTCCAGTTTTAATGTGCGCTATCGCAATCACTTTCGCATGACTTTATTACCGGAAGCGCCGGTGATTCGAAAAGTATTGGCAGCAATGGAATCAGTGCTGGCAGAGCAAGCAGGGGATCTGCTCGGCGCAAGGCCGCTCGCGTTGACCAACGCAGTCCCTTTTTCAGCCGAACCATGCGCCTCCTTTGCCTAGGGGATTCCTACACCATCGGTGAAGCGGTTGCCGCGCAGGATTCCTGGCCGATGCAGCTGGCGCAGTTGCTTGAGCACCACCTTAGCCAGCAAGTGCAAGTTAAAATCATTGCTAAAACCGGCTGGACTACGGACGAACTGAGTGCCGCCATTGACCACGCTGAAACCGCGGGTGAAATGCATCCGCCGTATGAGCTAGTTAGTTTGGCTATCGGCGTCAATAATCAATATCGCGACCGCAGCGTGGAAAACTACGCGGTGGAATTCGCCGCGTTGTTAGCACGCGCCATCGCATTTGCCGCTGGCGATTCGGAAACTGATAAAGCGTCCCGCGTACTGGTGCTGAGCATCCCCGACTGGGGCCAAACCCCGTTTGCCGCCGCTGATGCGCGCGGATCTGAAAAAATTGGGCCACAGATTGATTTGTTCAACGACGAAAGCCGCAGGCAAACGCTTGCTGCTGGTGCGAATTTTATTGACGTCACGCAATTAAGCCGCGCCAAAGACCCTGAATTGCTTGCCGACGATGGCCTGCATCCTTCAGCCAAAGCCTATGCGCAGTGGGCACACTTGGCTGTTGTCTGCGCAATTTATGCGCTTGAGTCCTAGCGTACTCGGCAAATCTCGAACGTCGATCGGCTCCTCACTTGCGATGGTACGGCGCAGAGTAGATTTTTGTGATTTTATTATCCTGTAAAACTCAGTTGGACGTGCCCGAGTGTGCTTTTTTCGGCTTGTCCGGATCTCTAGTGTCAGATATGGGCGTGACGACGCGGCATAGTCATTCTCTGCAAGGAGGAAACAACGCAGCAGCGCGAGTCGAAAAAGGTGCAATCGGGTGCGTAGCGCGCTCACCCATTCGGTGAGGTTCGAAAAAGCCCAGAAAATCATACTCAGCATAACTTTCCGAGCGCCAGAGCGCGGTCAGCTGAGTTTTTTAGGTTCAACTGAACATTAAGTTCGCGCTGCTTTGCGAGTTTTCTACGCGAACTCTGACCGCCCTTTATTGCCCGACCGGCGGTTGCCAAAGTTCGACCTTGTTGCCTTCTGGATCAATGACCCAGGCAAATTTCCCGTACTCGGAATCGTCAAGTTTATCGAGCACATTGCAGCCTTCTTC
>JBBQBR010000293.1:0-4405 GCA_038317875.1 Lysobacterales bacterium | reverse complement strand
AGCTGTGCTTAATTGCTGGGCAATGCTCAGGCGCAGCAGGGCGCTGTCGTTGCCTTCGGCCAGCTGGGCTTCAAAACGTTCCAGTAGATTTGACATTAAGCATCACCAACATTTATATCGACACCCAGCGCGCGCAGCTTTCGGTATAAATGCGTGCGTTCCACATCGACCACGCGCGCTAATTTGCCGACGCTGCCGCCCGCCAAGCGCAAATGATGCAATAGATACTCGCGCTCGAATTGCTCGCGCGCTTCTTTTAGCGGCAAACTCATATCCAGCGCGGTGCCCGCCAATGCAGCTGGGCGTTCGGGAATAATGGGCCCGAGCGCGTGTTCGACTTCGATCAACTCGATCTCACTGCCTTCACCCAAAATCATTAAGCGCTGAATGAGGTTTCTAAGTTCACGCAAATTGCCGGAAAAATGATGCTGACGCAGGCGATTGAGTGCCGCCATCGTTAGCCCACGGTACGGCAGGCCATTGCGTCCAGCTAACGATTCCGTCAGCGCGCGCGCCAGTTCGGGAATATCCTCGGAACGCTCGCGCAGCGGCACTGTTTTTAGCGGCACAACGTTGAGCGCGTAATACAAGTCCTCGCGGAAACGCCCAGCTTTTACCTCGGCTTCCAATGGCCTAGAAGACGCCGCAATCACTCTGATATCCAAGTTGACCGGCACTTGCCCGCCCAAACGTGTGATTGAGCGCTGACTAAGCGCGCCAGCCAGTTTGAGCTGTAATTCGCTGTCTAAATCCGCTACTTCATCTAAAAAAAGCGTACCGCCTTGCGCGCGCTCAATCAGTCCATAGCGCAGCTCGCCGCCTTCCTCGGAGCCAAATAGCTCCCGAAATGCCTGCTCGCGCGCAATTGAGCCAGGTGCCACCGACACTAGGGGCGCACTGGCGCGCGCCGATTTTGCGTGTAAATAGCGGGCCAGCTGGGCCTTGCCCGTGCCGGCTTCGCCTTCAATCAAAACCCACGCTTCAGCGCTTGCAACCCGCTCAATTTGCGCGCGCAAATCCTGCATCGCGCGCGAGTTGCCGCGCGGCTCCAGGGCGTTGGACTCAAAGCCGTCATCAGCGATGCGCTTTAGCCCTTGGTTTTCTTGCCGCAGTTCACTGTGCTCAAGCGCGCGTTCAATACTGAGCAACAGTTTTGCCAACGAAATTGGCTTCTCAATAAAATCATAAGCGCCCAAGCGTGTGGCTTTGACAGCCGTTTCCACCGTGCCATGGCCGCTCATCATCACCACCGGGCAGTCGAGCGACCCGCTATTGACCCATTCCTTCAACAGGCTGATGCCGTCGATATCCGGCATCCACACATCTAACAACACCAAATCATGCCGCGCTGCCCGCCGTGCCGCGCGTGCCGCCGCGCCATTTTCCGCCACCGATACCCGATAGCCCTCATCTTGCAGCACATCGCGCGCCATTTCGCGTATGCCGGGTTCATCATCGACGATCAGGATGTGCTTACTCATGGCTTATATTTACTTTTACACAGCGCGAAGGGTTCGTTTTTACCACAACTGTGTAGACCGTTAAGTTATTGATCTTGCGGATAGCAGCAGCCACAGAAGCCACGACGCAGCTTCCAGTATTTTCAAGACGATAAAAGTCGTCGCGCCTGAGCTTTAATATGAGACGTGATCTTCGTCCGCAATGTTAAGTTTTTGACAAGTTCACTGCAATGATGATCCCACTCGGCCAGAACTTTTCCGACGAGTTCTCGAGCAATGTCCGCGAGTGAAAGATCAACTGCCCCCAGTCGTTTCGCAAATCCGGCGAAGCTTGCAAGAGTAACGTCAGCAAAGCGTTTACCGCCGTGCCATTTTAGCCCGATATTTTCATTGGCAATATAGGGAATCGTAGACACCAGATCGTAAGCAGGCGATAGCCTGGGTTTTGTTTTGTCCAGATAAAGCAACGTCCAATTCTTCAAATGGGCATCGCCATTTCCAATCAACACGTTGAAGACTAGGCGTCGGGTGAACTCAATCAGCGCCTCTCGATCGCGGCCTCGGTAACAAATACCAGCGACACTTTCGAAGCTGGACTCATACTTTGCATCTGGCCAAACTCCTCTGACCTGCGCAAAATCTTCCATATGGACGGGCAGTCGGCTTGAATCGCGGTCGAAGCGCTTTATAGCAAAGGCCGTTTCGCTGGCTCTGGGCCACAAATGGTCGGGCACAAATGGCAGCCTATCACGCGAAACTAGTTCTATGCTGGGCACGTTAATACCAACTGCACGAGCTAAAGACATCATGGCGAACTCGTTTTGTGGAACGTCCTCACAATTGGCATCGGGCAGCTTAATGATCCAGTCGCCGCCGCGCTCATCTGTTCCTGGAATAGTAAATCGCTCCGCTTCGCGCACAGCAGAGAACTTCAGCGCGACGCCCGCAAGTGAAAACTTCCAAAGGCCTGCAGTAGCGCTCGCATGCGTAAATACTTGGTCACGCTTGGATATAAGCGCACGCGTTTCGCCGCCATTATTTTTCAACTTTACGGTCACGCCACCGGGAAGATCATGCCCAATTGTGACAAGCAACTGCGCCTCACGTTTAGTTGAAACGCCATTTTGCTGCGCGATTAGTTCACGCAGTCTGCCTTCGGGAAGCAGATTGGAGAACCAAGGGGGCAGCCGAAGTTTCGCGCTATGGCTGGCATGGAGATCTTCCTCAAATTGCAGTCCTAGAACGGGTCGATTTGACTGCTGAATGTAGGCCTCGGTAAATGAAAATCTCGCATGATCGACCGAGATGCTCAGCAACCCTACAACTTCGCCGTGCAGGAAGACTTCTGCAATCTGTTCAGACATTGGAGAAATCGCTCACTAGGACGGGTTCTGCAGGCTCCAAGTCCTCGTCAATGAATAGGGATTGCAGCGGTGGCGTATCCTCAAAATCCCATCCGGCGTTGATCGCCACAAACTGGGTCGTTAGTTGTTTGAGAGTTTTCGATCTGATCGCTTGAAATGCGTGCGTGTCTTGCCGTTGAAAGGCATCAGCGGCCGCCGCATTTAGCGCATGCGAAGCGAGCCATTCAGTTTGATCGTCCGTCTTTTCTTGGAGCGCGGAAAAAAAGTAGACGTCGTCCTCTTCCAGCGAAATTGCAATCCCTATTTCAGAATTACTTAGATTTCTCATCAAGTGCACAACGGCGCGTTTCGGTGTCGCCTGCGCGTCCAAGGCGTTTGAGAGTTCGGATTGGGTATAGGCGGTTCTTTCACCCATTGCGCGTCTGGGCTTGAGTGACCAAAGCGCACACACCAAAACGCGCGAACTCGCGGAGTTGGTGCGAAATGCTGCCGGCGTCGCCGCATCGTCAATCAGCATTCGACGCTGTGCGATGAGCGGCTCCAACAGCAAGAGCATCGATTGAATCGACGAATCCTCCTGTCCAGGCTCAATATGCGCGAGGAATTTACTGAGAGATTGTGTCCAGCCCTTCATCGCTTCCGGCCCTAAAACTGCCGCGCGCCAAAACCACCGGCGCAAAAGCTCTACATTGCGTGGCTGCGGATTGTGGAAATGCGCAAAGAAGCGCGCCAAAACGACTAGCAAATATCGGTATGGTAGAAAGCCAAAGTGCGGCACATGTGCTTCATTTTGCAAGAACGAGATCGCTAATCCAAGGGCTTGCGCGCCATTGGCGTATCCCTCCGCTTCCGTTTCCTGAAACTCAGCTGTAAATCCCGGCGCGAATTCTTTTCTAATGTCGCGAAAATTATTGGCTCCGCGTCTTGCTAAAATGGCTGACAGCAGAGTGTCTTCATCGATGCGGCCAAACGCAAATTTGGCTTCGAGTTGATCCGCAATACTGCGAAAGTTGATTTGCTCAACGTTAGCATCTCCATGTAGTGAATGAAAAACCTCTGCGCGGCTAAGGCGCTTCCCGAAGTTATTCATCCGATCAAAGATGTTACGCAAGACGTCTTCATCAGCGCTTTGCACAAGATAGGCCGGGATTTTGTATTCGCGAATCGTTCTTGCAAGCGCGGTCGCAGTGTCCAGCAAATCGGCGGCTTCAGGGTGCTCGTTAAACCAACGTAATAGTTTTTGTAAGTTGACAATCGTGGGCAGTGGAATTACGAATTCTTGCTCCTTCCTCGTTGCGGGCACGAATTGCTCAGCACGTAAATCAAAACCCCAGTCAAAGCGTTTATCGGCGTTCGGGTGCTCAATTAAAGTGTTGGCCAGGCTAGTAATTCGCTGTTGCCCATCGACCATCCAAAGCGCTTTTTCAATAGCAGGCGCATTAATTTTGAGCCCGCCTAGTGTTAACTCAATTTCGGGAGCTGGCCGTTCCCAAAGCAATAAGCTCCCAATCGGATAACCTAGATAAATGCTTTCCAACAAGCGTGCCACATCCGTAGCTTGCCAGCGAAAAACACGCTGAA
>JBBQBR010000292.1:0-4406 GCA_038317875.1 Lysobacterales bacterium | reverse complement strand
CAAGCCCGCTAAAAATCTTTCTCGCAAACGCAAATAGGCAATTTATGCTCAACCGCGCAGGCGGGCAGGGCGAGCGCTAAGGCGCTGCATGAGTAGAGATTGAGTATCAGCTGGCGTCGGTTGAGCATAAATTGCCTATTTGCGTTTGCGAGAAAGATTTTTAGCGGGCTTGCGTTTGCAAGCTTGATCAGAGCGTATGCATCTTTTCTGGCGACGCTGGGGCAGATTTGCGGCAATTTGGTGTTTAATGCTGCTTTTCGACTAGTGCGAATTGCTAAGCGTTGCTTATTCAGCGCACCTCAAAACTACCGCTGAAAATTCGATCAAGCGCCATCGGCGCGCCAGCAGCAATCCAATCGTAAATCAGCGCTTGCAGGATAGGACTCAACGGCACACGACCAAGCGGCATGCGCCCGGCACCTTGAGATGGCCCGGGTGCGGTGCAATTGACTTTGCGAAACAGTAGCGAGCCCGCCGGATCACCCGGCGCAACCAAAAGAATGCTGAGGCTGGTATCCGGGGCATTAACCAAATTGCTGTAGGAAAACGCCGGATTGAGATCTAAACCCGCGAGCGGCGAGCCGCCAAAATCGACGTGGCAATTGGCGCAGTATTGGCCCCAAATGGGCTGAATCTCTTGTGCATACTCGAACGCATACGTAATTGGCTGCTCCCGCCATGTTTCCTCGCAGCCAGTTGGATCAATGGCTGCATTTGCCCACATCGGCAGGCAAAGCGCGCCAATGTGCAGGAACAAACGTAATCGCGTGCGGCGGTGCATCCTTCAACTCAACGGTAAAAAATCAAGTGTGCCAGGAAAATTAGCCAAGTTTGGAAACACGGCGTTGAGTTCAGCCGCCGGCAAACCCAGCCAGCGCCCAAGCGTAGCGGCCATCTGTTCGGTTGCGGTCGTTGGAATGTATTGACCGCGGCCAAAGCTCCAATCCTGATTCACGTCGTCATTGGCATTGATATTGAGCATTGGATAACGCCCATAGATTTTTTGCCCCAGGACTTGGCCGCCGAGCACCGCTTGTACGCCGCCCCACGCGTGATCCGAGCCGTTGCCGTTTGACGACAAGGTGCGGCCGAATTCGCTGTTGGTAAAGGTGGTGACGTCATCTTGTGCACCGATTTCACCGAGCGCTTGCCAAAGCCAGCCCAAGGCCTGTGAAATTCGTGCGGTGAGTAGCGGCTGATCCAACATCTGATTGCTGTGTGTGTCAAAGCCGCCCAGGCGCACATAGTAAATTTGCCGCGATTGATCCACGCCCGCGGCTGGATCGCGACTGATTTTGATCATGCGCGCCACCATGCGCAATTGATCCAGCAAGGAATTTGGATAGTCGCTGCCTAACAAATTCAGATTGGCGTTCGGATAAAAATTGCCTGCCGGGCTGGGCGGGGAACCACCTTGATAGTCATAAGGCGTCAAAATGCGGCCAGCATTCGATGCCAGTGCCGCGCTCAACAGCAGGGAAAGCTCGCGCGAACGTGAAATGATGTCGCGATATTCACCTTGCAATAAGTGCGGCGTGCTCATCGCGAGCAGGGCGTCCAGCGCCGCGCGGCGTTGATCGCCGTAGGTGAAAGTGCCGCTAAAATTATTAAACTGGGTAACGCCTGTCCCTGGCGACATTTGATACGGAAATACCGATGCGCCGACTTGAAAACGTGTGTTTCCGGCCACGGAAATACAGGGCGGTAGGGATGGATTGCCGCCGGGATCGAGGCGGTCCATGATTTTGCCGCCCCAGCCGTTGCGGGCATTGGTATCGCTATTCGCCAGATTCCACAGCACTTCTTGATCGCTATGCGAATACAGCTGCGGCGGCTTTGGCACACCGGCGTTGAATTGCGCCATGGAAGTCGGCTGCACCAGCGTGCCGACATTGGCAATCAACGCTAACTTTTGCTGACTGGCGCCAAATAAGGTGCGCAAGCCCGGATAGGTATAGCTATTGCCGTTGCGCGTTGCGACGTAGTCTGCGGTTTGCGGATGCAGACCGAACGCGGTGCTTTGCCCGATTGGGGAGCCGACGTCCAGCAAGGCGTTGAAATCCAGCGCTAGACCGAGTGGGTTGCTGCCACTGTTATAAATGCCGCCGCGCGAGTTTCTATACGTGCTGTAACGGCTGCCAACGGCGGTGGAATCACGCGGCACAAGCAAGTTAAATGAGTCGTTGCCGCCGGCTAAATACACACAGACCAAGGCTTTGTAGCCCGGCAGGCCACCGCGCGTTGCGGCAAGCGCGGTGCCCATTAGCCCAAGCTGCGGCAAAAAGGTGCTGCCGACGCCCGCACAGATCGCGCCGGAAAGCCCGCGTAAAAATGCGCGGCGTGAACGCTCACTCGTCAAGGCGCTTGCTGAATTTGTATGCTGAAAATCATGTCGTTTCATAACTTTGCTCCGCTTAGCGCTGAATGCTGAATTCAGGGGAAATTGCGATCAGATGGATCGCACCAAGTACTTTGCGGCGCTGTTCGGCGGCGCTCATTTGGCACTGCAATAGGTTGTAGAGCACGCCCTTCATGCCCGTTCCGGCAGCGCAATTGCCAGCGGTATAGCTGCCCGACATTGAGCCGTACATTAGGCGCAAATTGAGCTCGTCGACCATTCCAGCATTATTACCGAGGAAAAAATTGTCGATTTCTGAGTTTGGAAAATAGGCGTTTCGCGTTGGCAGGGTAAACACCAGCGAACCACCGTGATAACCCGACCACACCAAATCCCAGATCGAATTTGCTGCCGTAACGCTGGTCGTTTCGTCCAAAATCTGGAATTCCGGCGAGAATAAATTCGCCGCCGCAACGGGCCCTGGCTGTTGAAAATCGGGCTCAAAGAAATTGAACACGGACGGCGCGCCGAGCGGGCGTTGCGAAAACTCGATCTGCGGCGAACCGAGCCCCATGCGCACCTCGGTTATGCCTGCGGGCGGCGGATTTTGATCCAAACAGGTGCCTGAGCACAGCCCCGGTACCGCGCCAAAAGCGCGCCAGAACGCGGTGATGCGCAACAGCGGTTCGCGCAGCTTGCCAAAATTGGGCGGCTGACCAAAACCCGGTGCACTTGGATCAAAAGTACGCGCTTCTGGATCCAGCAAAATTGCGCGCACCGTCGCGCCCAAATCGCCTGAGCTTGCGCTGTAAATTGAGGCAACGCGCTGGACATAGCCTGCTGAAGGATTGGCGGTCACGAGCCGTTGGATCAATTGATGGCTGAGCATTGGCGCAACATTTGGGTGATTGGCGATTGCCGTGATCACCGTATCAAGTTCGTTATTGCAGTAGGCGAAGCACTGTTGCTCCAGCGCCGAGCCCGCAGCCGGGGCCGGGTCGCAGGCAGGCCCGGCCGGCAATATGACGCGATTGACCGCTGGGCTTGAATCTAAATCGAACAGCTGCTTGCTGCTTAGATCGTGAAATAGCGGAAAGCACGCCATTGGCGCAAAGCTGTCAAATATCGACGTCAAGCCACTGTAGCGATTGCACAACCCCGCCGGGCTTGGGCAGGCGTTGGCAAAACCGGTAAAGACTTGCGCGAATTCGGTCACGACGCCTTGATCGTAGGTCGGAATCGCTTGGCCCTGAGCGTCCGTGATTAGGCTGTAATCAGGGTTGCGCCACACCAAACCGATCGAGAATAACTGCAGGATTTCGCGCGCAAAGTTTTCATCGGGCTCGGTGGTGGCGGAGGATTTACGATTGCGCCAATGGCTCAAGTATTTGCCCATCTGCGGGCTAAGTGCGACTTTTTTGAGCAGATCGCGATAGCTGCCAAAGGCATTGCTGCTCAAAATGTCTTGATACTCAGAAACGCCAGCCCAGTCGTTGATCAGCGCATCATTATTATCGGAAAGCACCAAGATTTCGGAAAGCGCGAATGCAACCCGCTGGCGCAACTGATCAGGCGCTGTGGCAGCACTGTGAAACCATCGATCTAAACGATGCCGCTGACTGAGCGATAGGCCCTGTGCCCCGAGCCCGGCCAGATACGGGCGGGTTAGCGTTGCAGGAGTCGCAATTTGATTATTGATCCAAGCCTCGTAGCCAACGCTGCGTAAGTTCGCAATGCTAGCCTTGGTCGGGCCAAAGCTTGCTTGGGTCAGAAAGCGCGCGGCTAAGGCATCGGTGGCGGGCACGGCCGCCTCAAAACCATCCGCAAAAATGGCGTCTTGGGCATAGCTTGCGCCCGTTAGCGCCAATGACAGCGTGAGTGATACGCCCAGCTTGGCAATGAAAGCCGCCATGCAGCCCCCGCTAGACGTTGTATTTTCATGCGCAGAGATCGGTGTAAACATACGTTTGTTTCCTTGGCTGCTGAGGGTCACGATGCGCATTAAAAATGCTTTGCTTGGTCAGGTAAACGTATAAGCGACGCAAAACCGAAAAACTAGATGCGCAAT
>JBBQBR010000291.1:0-4417 GCA_038317875.1 Lysobacterales bacterium | reverse complement strand
CACGCCCGATTGCACCTTTTTCGACTCGCCCTGCTGCGTTGTTTCCGCCTTGCAGAGAATGACTATGCCGCGTCGGCACGCCGATATCTGACATTAGAGATCCGGACAAGCCGAAAAAAGCACACTCGGGCACGTCCAACTGAGTTTTCTAGAATAAAGCGAAAGACTACGCTGACAAAGGATCCGCCAAAACCACATTTTCATTGCGATCCGGCCCAGTGGAAATCAGCGTGATTGGACAGCCAACGAGCTGTTCGATCGTGCGCAAATATTGCTTAGCATTGCGTGGCAGTTTGTCAAACTGGGTAACGCCTTTGCTGACTTCAGACCAGCCTGGGAAGCTCATATAAACCGGCTTGCAATCGCGCCAGCCTTCGGCATCAATCGGCGCTTGGTCAGATTCGACACCTTTGTATTTATAGCCGACGCACACTTTCAGCTCAGGCTCGCCGTCCAAAACATCCAGCTTGGTAATGCACAGGCCATCAATGCCGTTAATTTGCACTGCACGGCGCAATGCGACGACATCGAGCCAGCCGCAGCGGCGTGGCCGGCCGGTGGTGGCGCCATATTCATGGCCGCGATCACGCAATCCCTGACCGATTGCATCTTCAAGCTCGGTTGGGAATGGCCCGCTGCCGACGCGCGTGGCGTAGGCTTTGGCGATGCCTAAAACATAGTCCAGATCCCGTGCTCCCACACCCGTGCCGGAGCATGCGCCGCCGATTGTGGTGTTGCTTGAGGTAACAAAAGGATAGGTGCCGTGATCGATATCAAGCAATGATCCCTGCGCGCCCTCGAATAAAATATTGCCACCTGCTGCCCGAATCGCGCGTAGCTTTTCCGCAACATCGCCCAACATCGGTTTGACGAAATCGCCAAACGCCAGTGCTTCAGCGATAATTTTCTGTACTTCTAGCGCCGGTTGATTCAAGTATTTGGTGAGCACAAAATTATGAAAGTCCATGACTTTGATGAGCTTTTCCGTTACTTCAGCCGGATGGAATAAGTCCGACATCCGCACCCCGCGGCGCGCCACCTTATCTTCATACGCCGGCCCAATGCCGCGCCCGGTGGTACCGATTTTGTCGGCACCGGAGGCCAATTCGCGCGCCTGATCGAGCGCGATGTGGTAGGGCATAATTAACGGTGCAGCGGGCGAAATCATCAAGCGCGAACGCACATCTACGCCTTTGGCTTCTAGTTTGTCGATTTCTGTTTTGAGCGCTGCGGGTGAAATCACCACGCCGTTGCCGATCAAACAATCGACGCTTGGGTGCAAAATGCCCGATGGAATCAAATGCAGTACGGTTTTTTCGCCGCCAACGATTAAGGTATGCCCAGCATTGTGCCCGCCTTGAAAACGCACCACGGCTTTGACGCGTTCGGTCAGCAAGTCAACGATCTTGCCTTTACCTTCATCGCCCCATTGGGCACCCAAAATGACAACCGATTTAGCCATGACCACGCAGTTTGTAGAGGTTTGAGCAGGCGATTATGCCTAAAAAGCCAGAACTATAGCTTTTGTCTGCGACAAATATCCCAGAAGCGGCTCATGCGGCTTTGGGATTGTCAGGTAAAAAAAACCCCACGGATGTGGTTCGTGGGGTCGTTATGTATGTGAATCGTTAACGCTTAGTTTTGAAAAGGCGTGTTTTCGCTGAAATACTCGTGGCTGTCGGCGTTATTCAATGCGCCAGTCGGGTTGCTACGTGCAAGCGACTTGGCCGCCGTTTGCCCATAAGCATTGTCATTCGTGCCCGCAACTATTGTGAAGTGGCTAACTTCATGAACGATCGTGCCTGCCTTAGAATCTGTGCCGGTATTGGCAGCCGGCCAAAAAGCGCCACACAGAGTTACTTTATAAGGCGAATTTGGGCTGACATACGCGTAGGCGTTAGCATACTGGGACGCGCAGGCGCAGTTAAAGACGATTTGCTTGGTGTCTAAAGCGCTTTTGATATTGGTGTAATGTGACTTTGCGGTTGCAATACGGCTAGTGGAGGCCGCGCCGAACCAAGTGGTATATCGCGCCGTGATATTTGCAGTTGTTCGACTTGTGAAATAGCTAGACGAATTGGTTGCGTAGGACTTGGCGCTGGTGAAAGCGGTGTTTAGCTGTGACTGACGCGTCGCGCTGCAGTTTTGAAACTGCGCGGCGGCTTTCGAAACATTTGGTGCAGCTAAAACCGCAGCACGCTGGGCGGCAAGCTCAGAATAGCCGTCACCGTTCACAAAAAGCTGTGCGGGTGGTGACTCCAATTCGCCAAAACTTACGCCTTCCGAGGCGCCTGATTTGCTGAAGCTTTCAACTTGGCGGTGCGCACTAAATTGCACTGAGTAATTGCCTGTTTTATACATGTCGTAGTGATCAGATAGTTTGACGACCGCCGTCATCGTTTGGCCTGCGTCAAACTCGATCCAGTCGCCTTTGCCAGGATTACCCCACTTTGCATGCACACCGGTATATGCGACTTCTTCGCCGTTCATGGTGACGACAAACAAATCATCCAAAAGCCCGCCCACAGGGGTGTTCCAACGTTCAATACGGGTCGCTTCACTCGAATTATTGGTGATCATCACGGTAACTTCACCGCTTGCTTCGCGCAGTCCGCGCTCGGTGCTGCCAATCTGAACTTCTAAGCCAGCGAATGCGTTGCCTGCGAAAAGTGCAGATGCTAAGGAAAATGCCAATAATTTTGGCGCCAGGAACTGCTGAGGAGCAAAGCCGAATTTCATGTGAACAAATCCTTATTTGGGAATATTCGAAACAGTTGGCGCGGTTCGTCTTGAAGGCAAATCGTGGTCGCTTGTTTAAGCGGCGGTCGGGAACTTAAACCTATTGTTCATAGAAGTCATGCTGCGGCGCAATGTGACGCAAATCACGGTCTTGATGGACGCTTTTGACTCTCACCGAATGCGGCACAATCGGCGTATGACAAACGATTTGCCGCAAGCAGCAAACAGTTCCGGAGCGACGATTATCGAATGGCTCGACGAAATCGAGTCGACAAATTCTGAGCAACTGCGCCGCGCCGCAGCAGGTTTGGCGCGCGCGCCACAGGCCCTTGTGGCGATGCGGCAAACTCAGGGGCGCGGTCGAGCGGGGCGGCAATGGATTTCACCTGGGCCTTTACAAAGCGCGGAAAATCTTTGCCTTTCGATCTTGATGGACGTGGCCGTGCCATTGGCCGAACTTGCACCGTTGACACTTGCGCTAGGTGTGGCGGCACGCCGGGCTTTGCCGAACGTGCAGTTGAAATGGCCGAATGACTTGTATTTAGCAGGTAAAAAAATGGGTGGGATATTAGTTGAGGTGGCGAAAAGCTCAGCAAAGGGCTGCACCGTGGTCGCCGGTATAGGCGTGAATTTGCGCATGCCGCAAACCATTGAAATTGATCAAGAATTCACCGATTTAGCCAGCCACGGCCTGTATGTCAGCGCGCGTGAATTGGCACCCCTGATCGTGGCGCAATTTTTAGCCGCAGCGAACGATTATGGTCACCATCGGTTGACGAATTTTCTCAACGAATGGCGCACCGCAGACGCATTATTCGGGCGTGAATTGATCGTCAGTGATGACCCAATCACGCGTTGGCGCGGATTGGGAATCAGCAAAAGTGGCGGTCTTGTGATTGGTTTTGGTGCACGTCGGCGGGCGTTAGTGGCGGGCGAGGTGCGAGTTCGAATTGATGGCTGAGTGGTATTTTGTTTCATCGTGGCGTTAACGACACTGACATCCGGCGATCAAAATATGCCCCGTGCAATCCTGCAACATCTATCAACGTTGCAGGAGCGACCTGCAATTCGTTTAGCAATCCGGTGGTGAACTAACCATTTGGCTCATCGCACAACTTGTTCGCTAATTAAGCATCAGCAAGCCCATCATTAAAATCGTCTTTTTGGTCAGGCTCCGGTGTGATCCAAGGCGCAGGTTCGCGCGGCGGCGTATCTTTAATCTCAAATGGCGGGACATCACGCACGGGGGATCCGAGCGGTGGCGGATCTTGGGGGTTTACGTGGGTCGCCATCTCGGGGCGAATTATCTCGGGGCGAACTAGCATAGACTGGGTCATCTTTTTGCTCCATGGCTGCATCGATTCAGCGCTAGAGATAGCGTCAGAATTGCATTTCTCCGAACCTACACTTCAGCCAGCGAATGCTCGGTACGTTTGCGCACGAAAAGCTAGTCTTGTGCTGGGACTAGTCTTGTGCTGGGACTAGTCTTGTGGTGGGAGTCGATCAACAGAATTTTTTACCGGCCGAGTACAACGTACTAATTTTTTTCCCCAGTTTGGCTCTTAACGCCACGATAAAACAAAATACCACTCAGCCATCAATTCGAACTCGCACCTCGCCCGCCACTAACGCCCGCCGACGTGCACCAAAACCAATCACAAGACCGCCACTTTTGCTG
>JBBQBR010000290.1:0-4427 GCA_038317875.1 Lysobacterales bacterium | reverse complement strand
AAGTCATTCAACAATGCCTCGATGCCGGCGCAATTGAATGCATGTTCAAAAACGAAGTCATTTCCCTGACTTTGGCGCGCATCAAAGCGCTGGTGCGTAATATTGAAGACCGACGGCAAATTGAAGCCGAACGTCAGCGTTTAGACGGAATTTTGCGCACTGTCGGCGATGGCGTATATGGACTGGATGAAAAAGGCCGTGTAACGTTTCTAAACCACACTGGCTGCCGTTTGCTCGGCTATGGCGATGAATCCGAGATCATTGGCATGCCAAGCACGGAGTTCACCGCTGAATCCCGAACAGATCTGAATGCGGCGCGTATCGAAACCTTATTTCGCACCAATGAGGGGCGGTTGTTGCCCGTTGAACTGAGCGTGGTGCCACAAATGAATGGCGGCCAGCGCCAAGGCTCGGTGGTGGTATTTCGCGATATTTCGGATCGCAAAAACGTTGAGCGCGTGCGCTTTGAGCTGGATCACGACAAGCTAACGGGCTTGTCTAATCGCCGCTTTTTTTTGCTGCGTTTGGCGGAAACTGTGGCGGAACGTAAAGCCGGTGGCTATACCGCTGTGCTTTTTTTAGACGTTGATCGCTATACGCAAGTACTTGAAAATGCGGGTGAAGTTGCAGGGCAACAGCTGTTAGTCGAAATTGGTCAGCGCTTACAGGCAAGGCTGCGCGATAACGATTTGCTGGCGCGCCTTGAACACGATCAGTTCGCACTCAAGCTGGAAAACGTGCAATTAGAAAATATCTACACGATCAGCGACGGCCTGCGCGAAATGCTGCGCGAGTCGCGCTATTTGACCCACTCTGGTCAAAGCGTGGGGGTGACAGTTTCGGTCGGCGTGGCAATCGTCAGCAAAGATTCGCCGTCAGCTGAATACGTCATGGAAAACGCGCGCCAAGCCTGCGGCCAAGCGAAACGGCGCGGGCAAAATCAAACCCAGATTTTTGTCGTGGAAAGCGACTCCAGGCTGGCTAAGGATCTGGAAGCCGGTTGGGCAGTGCGCATCAAAGAAGCAATGTCAGAAGATCGTATAGTGCTGCTGGCACAACCGATCGTGGCGATTGGCTGTACTGACCCCAAAATGAGCACCGAAGAGCTGCATGCGCTGCCGTTTAGGCCGGGGATTGACACCACGTTTGAGATTTTAATTCGTTTGGTGAATCGTGACGGGCAATGGGTTAGCCCAGGCGTATTCGTGCCGCTCGCGGAGCGTTTTAGCCTCATGCCGAAAGTGGATTTATGGGTAATTGCGCGCACCGTGCGCTTTGCCAGCCGTATTCCTGAAGATGTAAAATTGAATTTTTCGATCAATCTATCGAATCAAACGCTGATGGATCCAGAAGCGCTCAACCATATTGAAAACACCTTCGCAAGCCATCGTGTCGATGCGCGCCGATTTATATTCGAAGTCTGTGAAACCGGCCAAATCGCGCAGCTGCACACCGCGAGGAAATTCATGATGCAGCTCAAAGCGATGGGCGCGCGCTTTGCTTTGGACGATTTTGGCTCCGGCCAAAACTCAATCAGCCATTTGAAGTGGCTGCCCATTGATTTAGTCAAAGTCAACGGCGAATTCGTGTCGAACAAAACCGGTAGCGAAGTAGATCGCGCGATGGCCTTATCACTGACGCAAATGGCGCACACCCTGAAATTGCGTGTGATTGCCGAGAAAGTGGACAGCGCAAAATCCTTAACATGGCTGCGCGCCGCAAAGGTGGATTTTGTGCAGGGCAATTTGCTAGGCGAACCGAAAAAACTGGAAGATATAGACTTTGATGCGTTGTTTTAACGAAAATATTACTGATTCGGCGAAGTTATCTTCGAATTGCGTATCTGATAGCAATTCGAAAAAAGAACTTCATCGGAAACCGTTCGTGCTGAGCCTGTCGAAGCATGCAGCCGCGATGTTCGTGATGCGTATGGCTTCGTTAGGAACTGTATGGCTCTGCCCTTCGACGGGCTCAGGGCGAACGGAACTCAGCACCGGACAAACATGAAGCCAGGTAAGCAAATTTATTTAGTCGGTGGTGCCGTACGCGATGCCCTGCTCGGCTTGCCCGTCAAAGATCGCGATTGGGTGATCGTAGGCGCTAAACCTGAGGCGCTGATCGCTGAAGGCTACACTCAAGTCGGCAGCGATTTTCCGGTATTTTTGCATCCGCAAACCAAAGAAGAATATGCCCTGGCGCGCACTGAGCGCAAAACCGGCACCGGCTATGCGGGCTTTAGCTTTAATGCCAGCGCTGAGGTCAGTATTGAGCAAGATTTAATGCGACGTGATTTGACGATTAATGCGATTGCCCAGGCTGAGAATGGGCACTTGATTGATCCATTCAATGGCCAACGCGATTTAAACCTAGGCATCCTGCGCCATGTCAGCGATGCCTTTATTGAAGACCCAGTGCGTGTATTGCGCATCGCGCGTTTTGCGGCCCGTTATGCGACGCTGGGTTTTCGCATTGCGCCGGAAACAATCGCTTTAATGCGCCAGCAAGTTGCCAATGGTGAACTCGCGCATTTGGTGCCAGAGCGCGTGTTTGAGGAGCTCAAAAAAGCACTTACGGAGTCTAAGCCCAGCGCCTTTTTGCGCGCGCTACGATCGTGTGGCGCGCTGAAGGTGGTGTTTCCTGAAATAGATGCACTTTATGGCGTGCCGCAGCGTGCGGCTTATCACCCTGAAATCGATACCGGCCTGCATCAAGAAATGGTTAGCGACCAAGCCGCACTCTTAGCGCCCGGGGACGCGCTTGTCGGCTTTTGCGCATTGACACATGATTTGGGCAAAGGTTTAACACCCGGCACTATTTTGCCCGCCCACATCGGCCATGAGGCAGCCGGTGTTGCACCCGTCAAGGCATTTTGCGACCGATTGCGTGTGCCCACACCGTGGCACCAGCTTGCACTGCTCAATTGCCGCGAGCATCTAAACCTGCATCGCATACAAGAACTGCGCGCAGGTTCACTGATGGATTTGCTGACGCGGCTTGACGCATTTCGACGGCCAGAGCGTATTCCGGTGCTGGCGCTTGCCTGTGCCGCCGACAAACGCGGCCGCTTGGGCCTTAATGACAGCGACTATCCGCAGGGTGACTTGCTGAAAGTGGCGCTCACGGCAGCGCAATCGGTCACGACCGAGGCGCTGATTGCCAAAGGTTTGACCGGCCTAGCATTGGGGACAGCATTTCGGGAAGCGCGCTGTAGCGCCATCCACTCAGCGTTAAGTGCGCAGCATCGAAGCTGACTCGTGGCTAATTCGGGGTTTGGCGGTGCAATTGCGCATCTGTGCGTGGGCGGCTATAGTCCCGCTTCTTGATCAAATGCAGTATGTTTGTTTAGGTCCGCGTCAAATGCACATGGATGGCACCGATATTTTGTCGGCGGCGCGCGAAAATAGGTCGTAGGAGGCATCATGCTGATTTTAACCCGTCGCGTGGGTGAGGCACTGATGATCGGAGATAACATCTCGATCAGCGTCCTCGGCGTAAAGGGAAATCAAGTGCGTATTGGAATCGACGCTCCGAAAGAGGTTGCCGTCCACCGCGAAGAAATTTTCAAAAAAATTCACAGCGAACACGTCGAAGTTGAACAGAAGTAGTTGAACCAAAGTAATTGAATCAAATTGGCCGCTTGAATCACGCGACAAAATCGCCTAAGTTCCACCAAGTTGTTGTTTCATCAAGTTGTTGTTTCATCAGATATTTGTAAAAAGTTATCCATCGCGATTTGCGGAGAGATGCCCGAGAGGCCGAAGGGGCTCCCCTGCTAAGGGAGTATGTGGGCAAAACCTGCATCGAGGGTTCGAATCCCTCTTTCTCCACCACGAATTGTGATTACGTAAAGTTCCACTCGAAGTTAATGCTGCAATCTGAAATTATTGTTTAAAGTCCAGTTGACATGCACAACTTAGATGTGAATACTTCGCGGCCCGCTGAGATAGCGGTTAAGTATTAAAAATGCAATTGCGCCCGTAGCTCAGATGGATAGAGCACTAGCCTACGAAGTTAGGGGTCGGAGGTTCGAATCCTTCCGGGCGCACCACTTGAAAAGTAAAGTCGCCCCAGTAGCACTTATTGCTCTCAAGTAATTTCGGGCGCTCACTATCTCAAGTAATTTCGGCTCTTTGCAGCCTCCCAGTAGCACTTACTACCTCAAGTAATTTCGGCTCTTTGCAGCCTCCCAGTAGCCCTTACTACCTCCTGTAATTTCGGGCGCTCACTACCTCAAGTAATTTCGGCTCTTTGCAGCCTCCCAATAGCCCTTACTACCTCAAGTAAATTCGGCACTTTGCGGCAACCAGCTTGCCCATTACCACCGCGGGCGCTGTGCGGGTTCAAGCCTTTGATTTTTCATCGCAAATTGCGCCTACAGGGGCCGGCATTGTCAATAACGCGGTTATTGATGCCAGCGGCAACTACGC
>JBBQBR010000289.1:0-4436 GCA_038317875.1 Lysobacterales bacterium | reverse complement strand
CCTTATGTGGGTTTGTTTGGCACCGTGTGGGGCATTTTGATTTCCTTCCAAGGCCTGAGCAAAGTCGGCACTGCCACCATCGCGATGGTCGCACCCGGTATTTCTGAAGCGCTGATCGCAACCGCCATGGGCTTGTTCGCCGCCATTCCAGCGGTCATTTTCTACAACCGCTTTTCCAATCAAGTTGAGCGTATTGAAACCCGCTACGACACGTTTCAAGATGAGTTTTCCTCAATCTTGCAGCGCCAAGCCAATATTGAAGATCACGGCCATTAATCATGGCTAGACTTCGAAAGCGCAGGAAAATTGTCAGCGAAATTAATGTAGTGCCCTACATTGACGTGATGCTGGTGTTGCTGATCATTTTTATGGTCACCGCACCGTTGATGAACTTGGGCGTGGATATTGATTTGCCGCAAAGTACCGCAGCACCGGTCAATCAAAAAGACGAACCGTTGGTCGTCAGCGTCGATAAGGAAGGCCTGATGTTTCTAACCAAAGGTGCCGGTGAACGCAAACAGGTGGATGAAGCGACGCTGCTCAAAGAAGTCAGCGCGATTGTGGCGCAGGCACCGAAAACCGGCGTGTTGATCGCAGCCGACGACGCGGTTCCGTATGGCAAGGTCTATCAAGCGATGGCGATAATGCAGCAAGCGGCCGTACCGCGCGTGGGATTTATCTCCCAGCCGGTCAAGTCCAAGTAAACTGATTGAATGACTTGGAGCGACCTTTGTTTGGCTTAGCAAACGAATCAATAGGAAAGTTCTCATGAGCGCCCAGCCGCGACAAAATGGTCAAGCTCAAAAAGGTAAATGGCAGCCGCTCGCGGTGGAATCTGAGGCCAGCAAAGCCGCAAGTCTGAGCTTCGCGGTGCTGCTGCATGTGGCGCTGATTGCCTTGATGTTTGTCGGTTTTGCCACCGCCAATATTCCACCTACCGAGCGCTCCGGTAAGCCGATTGAATTTATGCTGATCGATGTGCCCAAAGCACCAACCGTGGCGGTAAAGCCGACACCGAAGCCCGTTCCGGCACAGCGCATTCCCATGCCCAAGCCACCAAAACCGCAAGTGGCGCGGCCTGATGATGTGACGGATCACAACAAGCCGGTTATCGCACCACCCAAAATGCCGGATCCGTTGGCGATAAAGGTGGAAGAACCGCCGCCGGATAAGCGGCGCGAAGTGGAACAGGCGCGCCAAGAAGCGCTCGATAAAATCATTCAAGAAAAAGAGGTTGCGGCAAAGGAGCGCTTGAAAAAGCAGCAGGAACTTGACGCGCTGCAGGAAGAAATCAATAAAAACGCGATCGCACAAGCGATTGCCGAAGAAGCGGCTGGCCTTACCGGTAACTCCGACGACAACAGTCTACTGGCGCAGTATCAAAGCGCGATTCAAGCCACGATTGAGGCGCGTAGCCAATTGAGCCGCAGTTTGCGCCAAGGCGTTGTGTGTTGGGTGCGCGTTACCCAGCTTCCGGGCGGCGAGGTGATGAGCGTGGTGCCGCTGCCAAAATGTAACGCCAGTGCGCAGGAACGGGCGGAATTGATTGAGGGCGTGATGCGCGCCTCGCCACTGCCATATTCAGGTTTCGAGTCGGTATTTGCTCGATTGGTCGATGTGCCATTTGAGTACGGTAAGGAATAGATGCTGACGCTCTACGGCCGTGCGGAATGTCACTTATGTGAATTGGCGCAGGAACTTCTGCACGCCGGGAAGATGCCTTTTCAACTCATAGACATCGATGCTGACCCAGAACTGGGCGCGCGCTATGGCTTGCGTATTCCGGTGCTACGCCACCCAGATGGGCGTGAACTTGATTGGCCGTTTCCGCACGATGAATTTTTCACCGTTGGCGCTTGAGTTGATGGTTGAGAACGGCCATTCTTAAGGTCGGGTTAAATCCTAATTTGTCTATCGAAGTCTAACGGAGTGTTTTCCTATGCCGCGTTTGCTTTACATCGAATCGTCACCGCGCAAAGCGCGTTCTGCCTCAAGTGCGGTCGCGGCCGCTTTTATTGAGGCGTATCGCAATGAAGTTTCCGGGGCATTTGTTGATGTCCTTGATCTGTGGGCAAAGCCCTTGCCCGAATTCGATCAATCAGCGCTGGATGCACGCTACGCCGTAATGGGTGGCGGTAATTTTACCGCCCCGCAAAAGGCGGCTTGGGCCAATATAGAACAGATGACGGACCGCTTAAAAGCGGCGGATTTGATCGTTTTTTCGGTACCGATGTGGAATTTCGGCATTCCGTATAAATTGAAGCACTATTTGGACTTGGTGATGCAACCCGGGCTTACCTTTGGCTTTGAAGCGGCGCGCGGCTACTTTGGCTTGATGACGGAAAAAAAGGCGCTGACGATTTACGCCAGCGGCGGTGAGTATCCGCCGGGCTCGCCGGGTGAACTGATTGACTTTCAGAGCCGCTATTTAAATTTTGCGCTGAAATTTATGGGTATTACTGATTTGCATGAAATTCGCGTTGCGCCAACTTTGGCGCGTGGTGCGGACGCGGACAAAGCCGCGCGTGAACAAGCCTGTGCTGCCGCGACCAGCCTAGTGGCATCGATTTGAATAGTCCGATGGCAGCTTTCGCAGTAGTCAAAGCTATCAATGGCCCGGCTGGCAACTTGGAAGTGGCTTGTGCGCTGCCAGACGTTGAGGAAATAAACGGCATTGCCATCATTTGCCATCCGCACCCGCTGTTTGGTGGCGCGATGGGCAATAAAGTGGTGACGACACTGGAACGTTTTTTTCGCGAGCGCGCCTGTGCCACGGTGCGCTTTAATTTTCGTGGCGTCGGTGCTTCCGAAGGCGTATTCGATGACGGTATTGGCGAGTCAGATGATTTGAAGGCGGTGGCGCAATTTGCGCGGCGATATTTCCCGGATGCAAAACTGATGCTTGCCGGCTTTTCCTTTGGCAGCTATGTAGCGGCGCGCATCGCTAACACGCTAGGCGCGGCGCAATTAGTTAGCATTGCGCCGCCCGTGGGTAAGTGGGATTTTGCCGCAATCGATATGCCGGATATGCCTTGGACGATTGTGCAGGGCGAATTGGACGAGATTGTTGAGCCGCAGGCGGTGTACGATTTTGTCGCACAAAACCAGCCGGGGCCGACGCTGATTCGCATTGCCGATGCCACGCATTTTTTTCACGGCAAACTTTTAGAGTTGCGCAACGCATTGGCTGAGCACCTTAACCAATGAATGATGTCGTTGACGCTGGCACAGCAGGGGTAGAGCCGCTTGATGCCTTTGACGCCGGCATAAAAGCCGGGCGCTGGGTCGATGATTTGGCGCAGCGGCGCGTGCTGACCGAGTTGGATCGCCTGCATTTAGCGCTACTTGCAAACACGCCGGATTCGATTTTTGGTCGAGTATTGGCGCGTTTTTCCAAGCCTAAGCAGTTGCCAGGGCTCTACATTTATGGCGATGTCGGGCGCGGCAAAACATTTTTGATGGATATGTTCTACCAATCCTTGCCATTCCCAGAGAAAAAGCGCGTCCATTTTCATCATTTTATGCAGCAAATTCATCAGCGATTGGCGCGATTAGGCGACGTCAGCGATCCACTTGATTTGATTTGCGAGGCTTATGCGAAAGAATGCCGCGTATTGTGTTTTGATGAATTTTTTGTCACTGACATTGGCGATGCAATGCTGCTGTCCGGGCTATTAGAAGGGCTGTTTTCGCGCAATGTAACGCTGGTGACAACCAGTAATTTACCGCCACATTTGCTCTACCCGAACGGCCTGCAGCGTGCGCGGTTTTTGCCCGCAATTGCGGCTTTGGAAAAGCACTGCCAAGTGATTCGGTTAGACGCAGCCGGGGATTATCGCTTGCGCGCGCTGACCAACGCGAAAATTTATTTGACGCCATTAACGCCGGAAACGCGCGACGCGCTTAATACTCTGTTTGAAAGTTTGGTTGCCAATGAGATCGAATCTAACGTTGCTTTGGAAATCAACGAGCGCGAAATTGTGGCTTCTAAAGTGGCGGGTGACGTGTGCTGGTTTGAATTTTCGCAGCTATGCGAAGGCCCGCGCTCGGCGCATGACTACATCGAGTTAGCGCGCGAATTCCAAACGATCGTGCTATCGAACGTACCGCAGTTTGACGCTAATAGCGAAGACGCCGCGCGCCGGTTTATGTTTTTGGTGGACGAGTTTTATGACCGTAAAGTCAACTTGATTTTGAGCGCTGCCGCACCCGCGACTGAGCTGTATCTAGGCCGCCGCTTTGAATTTGAGTTTCAACGCACGGTTAGCCGCTTAATTGAAATGCAGACTCGGGAATATTTGGCGATGGGGCATTTGGGTTAAGCCTATAACGCAACCCAATCCAACTCTAAAATCTTTGCCGATGGTGTAGCAAAATCATTGCAACGATGGCGGCAATAGTCGCTTCACCGCAAATTGAACAATACAAATTCGGAC
>JBBQBR010000288.1:0-4451 GCA_038317875.1 Lysobacterales bacterium | reverse complement strand
CCTGTCGGTCCCAGGCAGACTCGTTTTTACCAATTGCTTCGGGCTTTGCTAGGCCAGGATTTCTTGATTTATCCTGCAAAGTATTGCTTTCATCATTAGCTGCAGCCGAGCCATTGCTAACCACATCTGACGTGGTTTCGTCCGCCCCGTCATCCTCAGAATCGTCATCCGCGCCGGCAACGTCAGTCAATCCGTCTTCACGACCACGACGACGACCACGGCCACCGCGACGGCGACGCTTACGCTTACGCTCCAAAGGCAGTCCGTCCGGCCCGATTTCAAAAGTCGATTCCGTACTTTCGGCATCGTCGTTAGCATCATCTACTGCGTTTACATCAGACGCACTTGCTGTGGTGGCAAGCTGCGCCCTCTCAGACTCAGAGTCGCGCGGCGCTTTCGCTTCATCGTTCGGAAACAGTGTCTGTTGCTTAGGTTGCGCGGACGCTTGCGCCTCAGGCGCTTCGCTCACAGGACTCACGTTTGTCACAAGCGCTACCGCTGAAGCACGACCAGACGTATCGAGAGCTGCAGTACGTGCTTGCGCATCAGAATTATCAGCTGCGCCGGTTTCGGCCGCCAGAGCAGCGGCTGCCGCACGGCGTTCATGGCGCTCGCGCGCATCTGCACGCTGCTGATCGCGCCGTGCTTCGAATTGCTTTTGTCGCTCTTGACGGTTTGAAAGCTTTTCCCCCGCTTGCGGCAGCGCCTGCTTTTGCTCGTCCACTGCTGCACCAGCAGCGCCAGCGGCTGCGCCAGCGACTGCACCAGTCACTGAGCTAGGCGCATTACCCGAACGCTCGTCGCGCTTTTGCTGCTGCTGTTCTGCGCGTCCATTGTCGTTACGCTGATTCGCCGGTTTTTGCTCAGCACGACCGCTTTCGGTGCGGCTGGCATCGGGGCGCGCATTTTGCTCGCCGCGCTGCCCACGATTTTGCTGTCCTTGCTTTTCGCCGCGCCCTTGCTGCTGCTGAGCTTGATTGCGATCTTTGCTATCACCCCGGTCTTTGCGATCACTGTTCTCATTCTTACGATCACCGTTCTCATTCTTACGATCACCGCGATCTTCACGCTTGCCTTGCCCGCCCGCTTGCGCCGGCTTGGGCCGCTGATGTGCAAGTCCGCTTTGTGGTTTGCTGTCAAATTTGCGCTTCGGCGCTTCGTTAGCACTTTCTGCAGTCGGCTCCGGAGTCTTGGCGCGCCGGAACCAATTCATCATGCGCGCAACCAAACCTTCCGCTTGCGCAGGCAAAGCAATTTCCGGTGACGGTGCCTTTGGCGCTGGCACGATTGTCGCTGGCAGCACTTTGTCTACGGCCGGTGTTTGTGGCGCGGCTGTCGCTGCTACCCAAGCGTCGCTAGAAATCAGCTGCTGCTGCTTAACCTTTTTGTAGCTCGGCTCGTCGGTTGCTTCTGAAGACTTAATGCGCTCGATTTGATAATCCGGCGTGTCCATATTCGGATTGGATAAAACAATCAGCGGCACACCATGACGCGTTTCTAAGTTGATAAGTGCGTTGCGCTTTTCATTGAGCAAGAAATTGGCGACATCTGCTGGCACATGCACCAAAACTTGTGCCGTTTGCGCGCGCATTACTTGTTCTTCGGCAAGGCGCAATATCGACAGGGCTAAGGACTCAACGCCGCGAATATGCCCATGCCCTTGGCAACGTGGACAAGACATTTCGTGCGCTTCACTCAAAGCCGGACGCATTCGCTGGCGCGACATTTCCATTAAGCCAAAACGCGAAATTTTTCCGAGTTGAATGCGCGCGCGGTCAAGCTTTAGCGCGTCTTTCAAACGATCTTCGACTTGCCGCTGATGGCTGCTCGATTCCATATCGATGAAATCGATCACCACTAAGCCACCGACGTCACGCACGCGCAGCTGACGACCGATTTCTTCTGCGGCTTCCAAATTGGTATTGAGCGCAGTTTCTTCAATATCACCGCCTTTGGTGGCACGCGCACTATTGATGTCAATCGCAGTCAGTGCTTCGGTTTTATCCACCACGATTGACCCGCCCGAAGGCAGCCGCACCGTACGCGAATGCGCGGATTCAATCTGCGTTTCAATCTGGAACCGAGTAAATAGCGGTGTCGAGTCCGTGTAGTGCTTTAACTTACGCAAATTCCCTGGCATTACTTGGGCGGTAAATTCGCGCGCTTCTTCATACATCGCCGCATCGTCAATTAAGACTTCCGTGATGTCATTGCGCAGATAATCGCGCAACGCACGAATCAGCAGTTTTGATTCCTGATACAGCAAAAACTGACCGGACTTTGCTTTCGCGGCATCTGAAATCGCGCGCCAAAGCTTGACCAGATAATCCAGATCCCACTGCAATTCTTCCAGCTCACGCCCCATACCCGCAGTGCGGATAATCATGCCCATATTGTCGGGCACATTGAGCTGATCGAGCTGTTCCTTTAAATTCGCGCGTTCGTCGCCTTCAATCCGACGCGAGACCCCGCCTGCGCGCGGGCTATTCGGCATTAACACCAAATATCGCCCTGCAAGGCTGACAAATGAAGTCAACGCTGCACCTTTATTGCCGCGTTCTTCCTTGTCAATCTGAACGATTATTTCCTGCCCTTCTTTCAACAGCTCCCGGGTTGAGTTTTTGTTTGGCGACGTACCCGGTTGAAAATACTCTTTCGCAATTTCCTTTAGCGGTAAAAAACCGTTTTTCTCAGCGCCATAATCGACAAAACATGCCTCTAAACTTGCTTCTACCCGGGTAATTCGGCCTTTATAGATATTTGATTTGGTATGGCCCTTGTCCGGTACTTCTACATCTAAGTCGTAAAGATTTTGCCCTTCAACAATCGCAACCCGAATTTCTTCTGCTTGCGTTGCATTAATCAGCATACGTTTCATTTTTATTTCCCCCCGCGCTTCCACCGCTGTCTGCTCTGGCCTTCCGGGCTATTCAGAGTTAAACCTAAGGCTGTTTTCCCACAAGATATCTAGAAATTTCAGTTAATTTGTTTTGCAATAGCGCAACAAGTTTGTGTTGGCCTGTTATGCATTAGCGCAACAAATATGAATTCCAGTCTTGCGGCCAGCCACGCGGGCGCGCGTTTTCTTTTCTTTTTGTATGTTCGGTCTAGCCCTTGGCCTACACTTACGTGGCGCCGTCGAGTTGATTTATATCAATGCCACATTTAGATCAATTCCGCGCGCTTTTGGGCCCGAACGGGTCGAGTTTAACAGTCTTTTGGAGAACACGTTGTCATCCACACCACCCAAATCTGGCCGAACCAGCGATGCGGCGCGCAAGAGCGGTTACGCCGCAATGAAGAAATTGGCTGGAAAACCAGCCAGCACAGCCGCAGCACAAATGATTGCGAGCCGACGCACGGTGCCGAACACCCCTAATTCAACGGCAAATCATAGCGCGCCAGCGAAATCGCGTGCGAATACGGCCGCACCAAGCAGCGCGCGCGTTCGCGCCGGTACCCCAATTGGCTCTCTGCACGAATCTGAACGCATACATAATATGAATGCGCGTAAAAATGCCAGCGATGCAGCGCGCGCCGCTAGCCCGCGCAGCGACGGCGCACCGAATGTGCGTACATTAACCGTAAGTTTCGAGCATATCGGCCAGCGCATCGACAATTTCTTAGTGCGCGAACTAAAAGGCGCGCCGAAAAGTTTGGTGTATAGAATTTTGCGTTCCGGCGAAGTGCGCGCTAATTCCAAGCGCATCAAGCCCGATTACCGCGTGCAGCAGGGCGATTTATTGCGCATCCCGCCGATTCGTTTGGCCGAACAGACCGCCGTCGCGCCCTCGGTGCAAAGCATCGAGTGGCTGGCGAACGAAATTTTGCACGAAGATAAATCCTTAATCGTGCTGAACAAACCTTCCGGGCTAGCCAGCCACGGCGGCAGTGGCCTGAGCTTTGGTGCGATCGAAGCAATGCGCGCGCTGAAACCCCGCGAAAGTTTGGAGTTGGTACATCGTTTGGATCGCGATACGTCCGGGCTGCTGCTGATCTCGAAAAAGCGCAGCATGCTGACCACATTGCAAACCGCAATGCGCGACGGTGAAGTGACCAAACGCTATCAAGCGCTCATTATGGGTACACCGAAAGAGGATCGCTTCGAAGTTAATTTGCCGCTGTTGAAAACCGAACACGCCAGCGGCGAACGCGTGGTGCGGGTATCCGATGAAGGCAAGGCAGCACGTACATTTTTCACCGTATTAGAGCGTTTTGACGGCGCAACGCTGGTGCAAGCCGAGCTTGGCACCGGCCGCACGCACCAAATTCGCGTGCATGCGCAATCTTTAGGTTCACCGCTCGCGGCAGATCCAAAATATGGCAGCGAGGTGTTTAATCAGCGCACCAAGGCTTTGGGCTTAAAGCGCCTGTTTTTGCATGCCGTCAGCGTCGCGTGGAAGCAAGATGGTGAACTGCGCACCTTTCAAAGCGCGCTGCCAGATGAGCTG
>JBBQBR010000287.1:0-4464 GCA_038317875.1 Lysobacterales bacterium | reverse complement strand
GTGACCCAGCCAAGTTCGATGCCATGGCGATTCATGAGTTTATGGCGCTGTGGGTGGCTTAGGCGGCTTGAACGGCGCACTATTGAGCGTTGATGGATACATCGGCACTTTACAAGCATGGCAATAACAGGACTCATTTTGCTCGTAATTGCGGTGCTGCTGGCAGTGATCGCGGCAGTGTCATATGCGGTCTATTGGTATTTCAGCGTGTACTCGGTGCGCCAAAATGGCTTAACTCATGCTGGGGCCTCTGTTACGACCCAAACAAGTTCAGTTGATCTTTCAAAACTTGAACTTGAAGCGGCACTAAGCGCGGAACGCGAGCGCATCTATAGTGATTTGCATGACGATGTCGGGGCCAAACTGCTGGATTTGATCTATCGCGCGGAAAATCCGGAAAATGCGGCGTTGGCGCGATCAGCGTTAAAAGACTTGCGCGACGTGGTTTCGCGTGCACGCGGCGAACCGGCGAGTTTGCTGGAGGCTTTAAGCGAAATGGAGGCCGAAGCGCGCACGCGTTTGGAAGCGGCGGATATTGTTCTCAACTGGCGGCTAGACGACGATATTGTCGAAAGGCGCTTGGACGCGGCGCAGCATTTGCACCTGTTTCGCATCGTGCGCGAGGCGATTAGCAATGTGATTCGCCATGCCCATGCGCAGGCTTTAAGCGTACGTTTGGCGGTCGTTGCGCAGATATTGCGTATCGAAATTAAAGATGATGGCGTGGGCATGAACGCCGATTCCCAGATCAAGCCACAGGGCGATGGGCGCGGTAAAAGCAATATGCGTAAACGCGCGGATGAACTTGCCGGGCATATTACTTGGCGCGGGGGCACACTGGGCGGCACGCGCGTGCTGCTGAGTTTGCCGTTGGAGCGAACCGCCTCGTCTGCGCCCAAGGGGTTGACATGAGCGACATTATTCGCATCTTGATTGTCGACGATCATGCTGGCGCACGCGCTTGGCTGGAGCGTGCCGCGCGCGCGGCGTTTCCAAATTGCCAGATCGCCACTGCTGCCGATATTGCTGGCGGGATGTTGGCGTTTGCACAGCCGCAAGCAAATTTGCCGGATTTGGCTTTGATTGATTTGGGTTTGCCGGATGGCAACGGTACGGACTTGGTGCGTGCACTGAAAGCGCGCGCACCGAATGCAATCGCGGTGGTTGCCACCATGTTTGATGACGATGCGCATCTGTTCCCAGCTTTGCGCGCCGGTGCCCAAGGCTATGTTTTAAAAGATGAAACGGAAAGCGAGCTGGTGCGTTTGCTGGTTGGCATATCAAATGGACAGCCGCCACTGTCTGCATCGATCGCACGGCGGGTGCTGATGCATTTTGCTGCGATTGCGCCGCAGTCGGCACCGGCTACGATTACTGGTGAACACCTTACCGAGCGCGAAAGTGACACGCTCAAATTGATCGCGAAAGGCTTTAACGTGCCAAAAATTGCGGAACTGTTGGGGATCTCCAAGCACACCGTTGCCGGCTATGTGCGTGATGTTTATCGCAAGCTCAGCGTGAGTTCTCGCGCGGAGGCAACGATGGCAGCGGCACAGCGCGGCTTGGTCGGGGTAGGGCAGTTTTGAGCGTGTCCAAAGACGCACTGGCGCCAAATTTGGCGGCACTAAAATTCGACAATAGGCTAGTGCGCGAGGTGCCCGCCGATGCAACTCCAGGCGGGCCGCCACGCCAGGTGCAACAGGCTTTTTCGTTTGTGCAGCCTACGCCGGTTGCAGCACCGAAATTGCTCGCCGTATCAAGCGACTTTGCCGCGCGCTTGGGCTTGTCGAGCGATGATCTGAATTCAGCTGCGTTTCTAGCAGCCTTTTCCGGTAATACGCTATTGCCCGGCATGCAGCCGCACGCGGTCAACTATGGCGGGCATCAGTTTGGCCGCTGGGCCGGGCAATTAGGCGATGGCCGTGCAATCTCATTGGGTGAACTGATAACCGAGGGCGGCGAGCGCTGGGAGCTGCAGCTCAAAGGTGCCGGGCCAACCCCGTATTCGCGCCACGCCGATGGCCGCGCCGTGTTGCGCTCCAGTTTGCGCGAGTTCGTATGTTCGGAGGCGATGCATTACCTTGGTGTACCCACGACCCGCGCGCTGTGCTTGATCGGCACCGGCGAGGGCGTCGAGCGCGATATGTTTTACGACGGCAACCGTAAGCTCGAACCGGGGGCGATTGTTTGCCGCGCCGCGCCCAGCTTTATTCGCTTTGGCAATTTCGAGTTGCCCAGTTCGCGTGGTGATCTAGCGCTGCTGACGCAATGGGTCGATTTCTGCATTTCGCGGGATTTCCCTGAAATTGCCAGCGCGCATGCAGAACCGGCAAGCGCGCGCGCCGCGTGGTTTATTGAGGTCTGTGAACGCACCGCAGTAATGGTGGCGCACTGGCTGCGGGTCGGCTTTGTGCACGGGGTGATGAACACCGATAACCTGTCGATTTTGGGTTTAACTATCGATTACGGGCCATACGGTTGGCTCGAAGATTTTGAGCCATCGTGGACGCCAAATACCACCGATGGCGAAGGTAAACGCTATGGTTTTGGCCGCCAGGCAGATATCGCGCACTGGAATTTGGGGTGCTTAGCGCAAGCGTTAGCGCCGCTATTTGGCGACCATGCACCGCTGCATGAAGGCCTGCGCCGTTTTGGCACGCAATTTAATCAAAGCCACAATGCCATGAATGCGGCGAAATTGGGTTTTGCCAGTTGGCAAAGTGACGACGCCACGCTGCTCGGTGATTTGTACACCCTCATGCAAGCCGCTGAGATGGATATGACGCTGACTTTTCGCGCCTTAATTGATGTCTTGGCACCTAATAATTTAGACGGACTAGCCGCGCTTGAACCCGCGTTCTACCGAACTGAGCTGCGCACAAAATATGCCGCCGATATTGCCGAGTGGCTGACACGTTACTCAGAACGATCAAGCACCGAAAATATAGCTGCACGTCGATCGCGCATGCTGCAAGCCAACCCACTTTATGTGCCGCGCAATTATCTGGCGCAACGGGCGATAGATGCCGCCGAAAAGGGTGATTTAAGTGAGCTCAATGCACTAACTGAAGCATTGCGTGATCCATACACCGAGCGCGCACAATTCGCTCGGTTTGCATTGCGCAGGCCCGAGTGGGCACGGGTGCGGGCAGGGTGTTCGATGTTGAGCTGTAGTTCTTAAGCGCGATGTGGTTTTCAATTTTAACCCCTGACCTCAAACCCCACTGTCCCGATACCGCAAGCGCGCGCGCGGCAAAATGCACTTAAATGTCGACCCTTGACCGATGACGCTTTCGATTTCCAGACGCCCTTGGTGTGATTCAAGTACGTGTTTGACGATGGCAAGGCCAAGGCCAGTGCCGCCGCTTTCGCGCGATCGGCTGGTGGAAATGCGATAAAAACGTTCGGTTAGGCGGGGCAGGTGCTGCTCGGGAATGCCTACACCTGAGTCTTGGACGGTAAACACCGCGCCTTCGGCATGCCAAGCCCAACGCAGCGCGATTGTACCGCCCGTTGGCGTGTAGCGCACGGCGTTACTGACCAAGTTTGAGAATGCGCTGCGCAAGTCTTTTTCGTCGCCGATCAAATCCATTGGCAAGGTGTCTGCTAAAGAAATTTTGTGCGCGCCACGACTGAGGCCGTTCGCATCATCCAGCAAATAGCCAAGCAGCGGTGCTAAAGAAACGTCGCCAGTGGGTGATTCGGTGTTGTGATCCAGGCGCGCAAGCGTCAGCAGGTCAGCGACGATTTGCACCATGCGCCGGGATTGGTTGCGCATTTGTTCCAACACCTCGGTATATTCCGGCAATTCGTCGGGCTCAAAGGTGTCTAGGTAGCCGTTGATGACGGTCAGTGGCGTGCGCAGTTCGTGGCTGACATTTGCGACAAAGTCACGGCGCACCTGCGCTAAGCGCATGGCGACCGTGACATCACGCGCAATCAGCAGCCGAAACTGATCCGAAAAAGGCACTATTTTTAAGCTCAAGCGCAGTTCGGTATTGCTAGCGTTGGCAAAGTCTATCAACGGTTCTGATGCGCCATTAGTCAACCATTCTTGCGCGCGCGCGTCGCTAAAGTGTAAGCGTGCGCCGCGTTCGGGTAAGTCGCTAAGCAGTAATTCCTCAACTTGGGAGTTACTCCAAATTAATCGACTTTCGGAATCGAGTACCGCCAATCCGTCTGGCAAGGCACGCCCCAATGCACGCATTGCGATCAGCAGCTGCATTAAGCGTTGATGTCGACGCTCTGATTTTTCCCGGCGTTGCTGCCCTTGTTTGATAAGTGCGCCGATTAAACCAAATGGCGTTGGAATCGTGCGTGCACCACGCTTGAGTAGGTACAGCATGCGCAGTGCTACTGCAAATTCATACAACCCCCAAACCACGGGGATTGTGAATAACCAGATCAAATTGGACATAGACAGTTTTACGCGCCAAAGAATTCAGCGCGCAACATACTCTAAAT
>JBBQBR010000286.1:0-4468 GCA_038317875.1 Lysobacterales bacterium | reverse complement strand
CAGCGCCTGGGTTGCCTGAGTCACCAGAACCGGGCGAGCCGCCCAAAGTCAAATCACGCACGTCACCTAAAAGGACTAACGTGGGTGCTTCATAAGCTTCGCGCACCGCAACCATTGATTCAACGATCATATTCGATTGTGTTTTACTCATCTGCGCGAGTCCTAAAAAGTAAATTCAGCCGCAATTATAGGTTTCTATCGGTCGAAGCTCAAGCGCTATTCGCGCGCTTAAACTAATTTCAGCTCAAAGGCCTTTAATACCGCTCGCGTGCGATCACGCACCCCCAGCTTCGAAAGAATATTTGACACGTGATTTTTGACGGTACCTTCGGCTACGTCCAAGGCCCGCGCAATTTCTTTATTGCTGTATCCAGCGCTCATGAGTCGCAGAATCTCAGTTTCACGCTCGGTCAAATGATCCGGTACGTCCAGCGCCGCGAATTTGTTTTCTAAATGGCTCAGACCGGAAAGCAAGCGTTGGGTGACGGCTGGCTTGACTAGGGTACCACCAGCCGCGACGGCTTTAATCGCGTCTACCAGCTGGTCTAACGATACGTCTTTCAGCAAGTAACCGCGCGCGCCGGCCTGAAGCCCGGCCAACACATATTG
This sequence comes from Lysobacterales bacterium, assembly GCA_038317875.1. Taxonomy (GTDB): domain Bacteria; phylum Pseudomonadota; class Gammaproteobacteria; order Xanthomonadales; family SZUA-5; genus JANNYA01. Next base: position 3,859 of record JBBQBR010000286.1, on the reverse strand, counting down.
ATCATCGTCGAATGTCGTTAAAATTACGGTTGGCGGCAACAGCCCTTTTGGCCCAAGTTCGCGCAGTACTTCTAGCCCAAGCTTGCCTGGCATTTGCATGTCTAGCAAAACAACATCGGGTTTAACTTGGGGAATGATTGCGATGGCGCTATCGGCATCCACCGCCTCCGCAACTACTTCTACAGAATCGGAAAGTTCGAGCAAGCTGCGAATTCCTGCGCGCACGAGCATTTGGTCATCCACCAAGCACACGCGAATGCGCGCCGCCCCGTCCGCTGCTTGCCCGAGCGCTTGTTTCAATTGCATTGTCATAATCGTTCTCCAGTTCCATTTATTGCAGCGGGCGTTCGCAGCGGTAGAAAAGCCGCGACATTAAAGCCTCTACCGACTGCACTTTCGCACAAAATCGTGCCGCCAAACGCCGCTAGGCGTTCGCGCATGCCAGCAAGGCCATTGCCATCCTTTAATTGATCCGTACCGTGCCCGTCATCATGTGCGCTAATTTCGATCCCAGCATCGCGTAGCGCAAAACTTATCCATAAATTGCGCGCGCCGGAATGTTTAATCGCGTTGGTCAGCACCTCTTGTGCTAGACGCAGCAGTGCATGTGCACGGGGTGCATCGCTTACCGTAAATGGGTGCGGCAAATTCAAGTGGACTTTCGGCATAGGCACATCAGCCACCATCGCTTTGAGTGTGCCTTCGAGCTGCATTGGATCTCCTTCGCGCAGCGTGCTCACTACCTCGCGTACATCGTTTAGCAATAGTTTTGAGATACTTTGGGCCTGCTGAACATGCGTTAGCGCTTTACCTTCAGTCAAATGCGTGGCCACTTCCAAATTTAGCGCCAGCGCGGTGAGGTGATGGCCAACTAAATCGTGTAACTCGCGTGAGATACGCAAACGTTCGGCAGTGCGCTCGGTATCGGAAAGCATCGCTTGCGCCGCGCGTAATTCCATGTTGACTAGGCGGAGCTGTTCGCGTGCCTGCATTTGCCGCTTGCCGATCCACGCGGTCATAAACACAAAACTGGAAACGCCTAAATACATCGCGACCGTCAGCACCACTTCGACAAACGGCAATTTCCGCTGCGCTGCCAAAATAGGCAAAAACGCTAAGTTTTGTCCGATCATCCAAACCAACGCGGGGCGTAATGGTAACGCGTAAGCAATAGCCGCCGCCGAAACCATCAACAAAACCGCCGCTAAGCCATTGGCGATCACGTAGGCAAATGTCAATGTTGCGCTGCAGATCAAGAGCAACATGATGTTAGTGATGTTGACGTTTGAGTCGCGACGCTCCGACAACAATACGAAATACGCGACCCCAAATGCGACGTAGCAAAACCACAGCAAAATTTGCGCAGCGAGCGTCTGCTGCATGGGGCCATCGATGCCGCCTAAAACAAACAACAGCAAGCCCACACAGCCATGCGTAAACAAGCCAGCATAGAGTAGTAATTGTGCGTGAGAGTAGGTTTGTGGCGGCATTAGTCTTCCAGGGTCGCAGATTATGGCTCTAATTTGCATGCGTCATAGGTCATGCGGGGTGTAAGATTTTCGCGAAGCATGCGCTAAGTCGCTGATCAAAAATGACTTGTCCCTCACAAGCAATAAAATATGAAGTGTATTAGGGCGATTTGGCAAACAGTTCTCCCGAACTTTTCGCTTGGCGTGCGCTCTGTCGCTGGGCATACTCCGGTTGCAAGTTTCAGCGCGCAACACTTCGCGCGGTTGCTTTCCCCAGCCCTGGCGTTAGGCGCATGGGCTTTTGACGTACCTCACTAGCGCAGGAACTTGTTTTGCCTTGGCAAAATATTCAAATCAGGGAGTTGTTATGTCGGCTGTAACCCTATGATTTCAAAACAATCTATTCGCCTTCGGGACGTCAATGTCGCAGATCTCGATACCATCTTAGCAATCAATAACAATTCTGGTGAAAGCATCCTGCCGATAGACCGGGCACGGATGGCCCGGTTTTTAGAAATTGCGCGTTACTTTCGAGTCGCGGAGATTAATGGTCAAGTTGCTGGGTTTTTGATTGCATTGACGCCTGAAGCGGACTACGACAGCCCGAACTTTACTTGGTTTAAGGCGCACTACCCGGAATTCGTCTACATTGATCGTGTGGTCATGACGCCGGATCATCGGCGAAGCGGCATCGGGCGCCTTTTTTACGCTGACGTTTTGAGTTTCGCCGAAGTGCGCCAACCTATTCTGGTCACTGAGGTCTTCACTCAACCCCGCGATGATGTCTCATTGCTGTTTTTCAAAACACAAGGTTTTGTAGAAGCTGGGGAACAAACCTTGCCGAATGGCCGCCGCGTTAGCCTGATGTGCAAATCGCTGATCCCTTACGCTTTTGTTCGCGAAACTTATCTATCTAGGCCGGACGCGGTTTTGCCAGCGTGGGCATGGCAAGACAGACTAAACTTGCGGCCCAAACTAAAGCTTATCGCTTAAGCAAAAGGCTAAGCGAGCTTTATCAACATAGGAGCCTCATGAACAAAGGAGCCTGCGAGCTGAAGAGCGCGCAATTTTCGCTGATGCGCTTGGCGATCTATCAAACTGACGCTAACGCGATTCAAAGCTTTGTCGCTGATCAGGTGTCAGCGGCCCCGGAATTACTCGATGGGGCGCCAGTGGCGCTGGATTTTTGTGCCTGTGGTAAGGCTGTTGATTTTGAGTTTGTTGAAGATATCGTATCGCGCCTGGGTTACGCGGGCATGCAACCGATTGCAATTGTCGCCGAGCTTGATTCAGCACAGGCTGGCATCGCCAGGAGTTTGCGTTTGGGCGTTTTGGCGCCTTTAAAACGCTCCGGTAGGGTCAAGTCTGAAATTGAGTCGCGCGATGAGCGAAACGCTAGAAATGGCCCGAGTTCAAAATCGATGCCCGAGTCCACAGCCGCGTCAATTGCCCCCCTGCGCGCGGCCAAGAACGCACCAGTTGATACCTCACCAGTTGATACCACACCAGTTGATACCACACCAGTTGAGACCGCTGCTCATGTATTTGCTCCGTTTCAAAAGGCGATCTCAGTCGAATCAACTAATAATTCACCTCGTGAAAATATCGCGCAACCGCACGTTGCGAGATCCAGCACCCGCGTTGAATCACCCGCGCTAGCAACACCTTCGGTGCAGCGTTATGAGGGGCAGGTGCGCTCTGGGCAACAGCTTTACGCTAAAGGGCGCGACTTGATCGTCACGGGTGCAGCAGGGGCGAGCAGTGAAGTAATTGCTGACGGCAGTATCCATATCTACGGCCGATTGATGGGAAAAGTCATTGCCGGTGCTTCTGGTGATCGTAATGCGCGAATTTATTGTTTGGCTTTTGGTGCAGAGCTGGTGTCGATCGCGGGCATATTTCGCGTTTTTGAATCAATTCCGGCAGATTTGATGGGTAAATCCGTGCAAATTTGGCTCGATGGCGACAAACTACGCTTTGATACACTCATCTGATTATTTACCCAGTCAGCGATTGCGCTAAACCCTCGATTTAACTGTTTTTCATGGCAAAAGCACCCTGAAATTTACCGTTTTGCTTGGACAAAACAGAGGTATGCGCGCTCGCATGGGTTGGGTTTGCTGAATTAAGACATTTGGAGAAAAACTTGGCTGAAATTATTGTTGTCACTTCGGGCAAAGGCGGAGTGGGCAAAACCACCACGAGTGCATCGATTGCCTGCGGCTTTGCACGTTTAGGTAAGCGCGTTGCGGTTGTCGATTTTGACATTGGCCTGCGTAATTTAGATTTGATCATGGGCTGCGAACGTCGCGTGGTTTACGATTTCGTTAACGTGATTAATGGTGATTGCACGCTTAAACAAGCGCTGATTAAGGACAAACGCTTTGATA
>JBBQBR010000285.1:0-4481 GCA_038317875.1 Lysobacterales bacterium | reverse complement strand
GGCACTTCCTCGAGCTGGGCATCGGTAACTGGAATATTGAAGCGATCGCGGAAGGCGCGAATCGAATCGGTGTCCATTTTCTTTTGTTGATGGGTAATGTTTTGGCTTTCACCGGCTTGGCCCATGCCATAGCCTTTGACGGTTTTTGCCAAAATAACGGTCGGCTGGCCTTTGTTGCCGTGCGCGGCAGCGTAGGCGGCATAGACTTTGTGCGGGTCGTGGCCACCACGATTTAAGCGCGCGATGTCTTCATCTGAGATGCTGGCGACTAAATCACGGGTTTCCGGATACTTATTAAAGAAGTGCTCCCGCGTGTAAGCGCCGCCGAAAGCTTTGAAGTTTTGATATTCGCCGTCTAGCGTTTCTTCCATCAGTTTGCGCAGCACGCCTTTGCTGTCGCGCGCTAACAGGCCGTCCCACAAGCTGCCCCAAAGCAGCTTGATCACGCCCCAGCCAGCACCTCGAAACGCGCCTTCGAGTTCTTGAATGATTTTGCCATTGCCGCGCACCGGGCCATCTAAGCGCTGCAAATTGCAGTTGACGACAAACACCAGATTGTCTAAACCTTCGCGGCCTGCGAGCGAAATTGCGCCTAAGGATTCTGGCTCGTCGGACTCGCCATCGCCCATGAAGCACCACACTTTGCGATCCGATACCGGGATTAACTTGCGGCCTTCCAAATATTTTAGAAACCGCGCTTGGTAAATGGCCATGATTGGCCCCAAACCCATCGACACGGTGGGAAGTTGCCAAAATTCCGGCATTAGCCAAGGGTGCGGATAGCTGGATAAGCCTTTGCCGTCGACTTCATTGCGATAGCCGTCCAACTGCTCCGCTGTGATTCGGCCCTCTAAGAACGCACGGGCATAAATGCCGGGTGCGCAGTGGCCCTGGATGTACAACAAATCACCCAAATGATCCGCCGAGCGCGCGCGCCAAAAATGGTTGAAGCCAACGTCATAAAGCGTGGCAGCGGAGGCAAACGAGGCAATATGTCCGCCCACTTCACCTGGCCTGCGATTTGCGCGTACCACGGTAGCAAGTGCATTCCAACGCGTGTAAGCGCGCAATTTCCATTCGATTGCGGCGTCGCCAGTGGACTTTTGTTCCAAGTGCGCCGGAATGGTGTTGATGTAGGCGGTGGTGTATTTGAACGGCAAATGCCCGCCTGCAAGCCGAGTTGCTTCAATCATGCGCTCAAGCAAAAAATGCGCGCGATCAGTGCCGTCGTTACCAATAACGGCGCTCAGGGCATCAAGCCATTCTTTTGTTTCCGTCGAGTCTAGATCGTTTTTAGTTAGATCGGTTTTAGCGTCCATAGCACTCCCGCGCTTGTTTATAGTCTTCGAGCCGCCAAGGATAGACTACAGACAACGCAAAGTGCGCGCCGAAATGGATCAAAATTTTCGGCAGCTTTGTAAACCCGCTTGCGTCCTTGTTTACGCATCGACACTGCGACGAATTTTGTCGAACGGCGATGCGGCGCTTGCACCTAAAAAACTTAGTTGACCGCGCTCTGGCTCTTGGAAAGCCACAGTGAGTATAAGTTTGAGGACTTTTTCTGACGGCCCCTTTGGGGTGAGAGCGCTACGCGCCCGATTGCACCTTTTTTGACTCGCCCTGCTGTGTTGTTTCCTCTCTGCAGAGAATGATTATGCCGCGTCGTCACGCCCATGTCTGACACTAGCGATCCGGACAAGCCGAAAAAAGCACACTCGGGCACGTCCAACCGAGTTTTCTAGATTGAATATTGTGAGGCAACGCGGGTAAGTGCAAGCGGATGCCAGGCTTGCAAGCGACGCGACAGTGCGCCAGGAAACCTCGCTCAGGCACGGCTAAGATCAAAAGCGGTGATCTTAGCCGTGCATAAAGCGCTAATTTTTCATTTGCAAATTACGCGTTAACCGAGTTTGGAATCAGCGCGCACTGCGATTAAGCCTAAGCCAATTACGATGCTGAGCAATAGCAAGAGGCCAAACTGATTTAACGTGGGCACTGCAATCGCATTGCCACCGATTACGCCAGCAGAGCTTGACCCGCTAAAGCTAGTGTTGCCGTCAAAGCGCGCGGTGAATGAGCTAACGCCAGCGGGTAGGGATGGCAAAGTCAGCTGTGCGACGCCATTAACCAGCGGTGCGCTGCCAAGCACAGTTGCGCCGTTCAAAAACGTGACCGTGCCACTTGCTGGCCCAACTGCGGGTGCCAAAACGCTAACTGTGGCGGTCAAAGTTGCGGGCGGGCCAGCTGCTACAACTAAGGTCGTGCTCGTCACACCGGGTTGCACAACCTGGGTCAAAGCCGGGCTAGTAGACGCGGCGTTTGAAGCATCGCCTGCATACGCAGCGGTAATCACTGCGCTGCCGACAGGTAGAGTGCTGACACTCAAAACCGCAGTGCGGGTGTTGCCGATCCCGCTCAATGTTGCGCTTCCGAGCGTTGCCGCGCCGGAGATGAAGCTGACAGCGCCAGTCGGTGCGATGCCGGTAACCGTGGCGGTAAGGCTAGTCGTCTGACCAATAAAGCTCGGATTGACTGAACTGGTTAACACCACGCCAGCAACAGCGGGTGCAATGGTTTGTGCCAATGGGCCACAGGTGGAATTTTGGAACCCAGCAGCACCAGTAAAGCTGGCGTTGATGGTTTTGGCGCCTGCAGCTGCATAAGTAAGCGTGCAGTTCGACTGGCCGGCTGCAACCGCAGCTGTGCACGTCTCAGCAGTATTTGCAGTGACCGTGACGCTACCAGCGGCATTGGCTGGCGTCATAATCACACGATAATTGACCGGCGAAGCTACAGTCGGGCTGGCGGTCGTGGAGCTCAGCACGCAACTGGTGGGTACAACGCCTAAGCTTGCTACGGTGACGCGCAACAGCAAAGCATCATGGTCAGATAAGCGTGTGTCTGCGCCAACGGCATAGTTTGAGCGATTCACTTCTGGGTAATCCGCATTCATTTTGACGTGCACCATGCTGCGTGCAGTGCTGTTATTGATTAGCCCTTGGCTGACCATAATGTGATCAATGGATTGGGTGAAGCCATCAAACAAATAGGAATAGTCTGCGGCTGGATCTATCAGGCGAGTCAAGTTTGGGTTGACCAAATCAGCGCCAGCCAAAGTGACCAAATTTGCTGGCGTTGGCGCGCCGATAATGCTGCCAATCGTATCGACTAGACCATCATTGAATTCATAAGCGTTGAAATCACCCAGCACAACAATGCGTTCGTTTGCGTCCGCAGCTTGGCGCGCTTGCACCAAATTCGCCAAAAACTCTGCTTGTGCTAGGCGTTTAGCGCGAATGCGCGCGCCATCTACAGGGTCAGTAATGCCCAAAAAGCTGCGCAAATGATTGACGACGACGGTCACGTTGGCGCTACCGCCGGTTGCGGAATTGATCGTTGCGGTCAGCACCAGCGGTGGGCGGTCGTTCAATTGATCTTGAGTGTTGGTTGTCGGATTCAGATAAGTCGCCGTCAAACCCAATTGGGTGACGCTGCCAACGGTCACGCGTGCTGTGGTGCCAACGACAAAGCCTGTTTTCACTAAGAAACCGACATCGATACCGCCCGGGTCGTTGCCCTCAACCAAATATGGCGTGTAGGTTGGCCCACCGTCGGCGCTGATTTTGGTCGCTACAGCCTGCAACGTAGTCAAGTTCTCCATTTCAACGACGCTGACGATGTCCGGTGCCGCCAAATTGACGCGAATCTGTTGCGACGCTTTGCTTAAGCGGTTCGCGTAGGCAATTGCAGTTAATGCGACATCTGAGGTCGCCGGATCGTTGACGTCATCAAAGAAGCGCTCCATGTTGTAACTTGCCACGGTGAATTCACTCGCGCCCGCAGGCGTTGCAATCGTCGCTGTGGCGGCTGCGGTGATACTCGGGGTTTGACCCGGATCGGGCAGGAAGGTATAAAAACGCAGGCCGTAATCTAAAACGCCGGTTTGTGCGCCGATGACTTGACCGGATACCAAATCACGTGCAACCGCAGTAAGCAAGGCATCTGAATCGACGCGCAGTGTTTCTGGATTGCTGTCAAAACGTGGCACGCCAACGGGGGTTTGCGGTAACAAGACATCGCGAATGTCGATGCCAGGCTCACGGCGTGGACGTATTGCGCCCGGTAATGTCGCCCAAAATACGCCGTTCGTGCTGCCAGTGGCGTTGGCTTCATTCTTAAAGCCGCGCGTGGCAGCAACCACTACCATGCTGGCAATTGAGACGCGCATGTGCTCTAGATTTTCTAACTGATTGAAGCTACCTGCGGGATTGATTGCGGTGATCGCGATCGGGACTGGCAGTGGGTTAGCTAGGCTCAGTTGCGTAACCGTCAATGGCGGCTCTAATTCAGTGGTGGGCGGTTGCGCTAAGTCAGTACTTGGGATGAATTCTTTTACATTGCCGATGACTCGCACGCGTGCGCCAACAACAACCGCTGCCGGAACTAGACCGGTGCCCGTAAAGACCAAGATGCCTTCGGAG
>JBBQBR010000284.1:0-4484 GCA_038317875.1 Lysobacterales bacterium | reverse complement strand
GCTGCTTATTTCCAGGCGCTTGACCTATGCGGAGTCAATGCAATTGCCGTTTGAGTGCAGTGTGATTGATTTGGCGAACGAATTAACTGAGCTAAAAAATTTGTCCGCAGGGCGATATCACTACTTTCCCATGCTCGACCTAATGCCGATAGCGCCGGACACCTGCGCACAGATTGTGGCGCTAATCGAAGCGGAAATAGCGGCGGGGCGCAGCGTACTTTTACACTGCGCCATGGGCTATGCGCGTAGTGTCGAGATTGGTGACGCCTATCTTGATGGACTGAAAGTCCAATCCATCACAGCCTGGGGCAACGCCCCAGGTATGGAAACCACCGACACCAAGGGCTGAAAGCCCGCGCTATCGGGTCTTTGCCTCAGATAGAGCGGGCCTTCAGCCCTTAATATTTATACCTTCCTGGGGGCGATGCCTCAGGCTGTAATAGTTCGCGCCTGTGGCGCTTAAATAGACGCGCGGATTTTGCCCAAATTCGTGGCTTTAGCGTTACTGTTGGGCTAAGCCTACCCGCCCTCCACTTGGATTTAATAGCTTTGCGCTTTTCCATCTATCAACTCAAACCGGCATTTCAGAAGCTATTAAATGCGCCCGTACAACTCTTAAAACGCCGTTGCGTATCGCCAAATCAGGTCACGCTGGCGGCGCTATGCTTAAGCCTGCTTTACGGCGCGCTGCTCTGCATCTGGCCGGGGCAGTCGTTGCTTTGGGCGGCGTTACCGATCGTGTTGCTGGTGCGCATGGCGCTCAATGCGATTGACGGGCTGCTAGCGCACGCGGCGGCGCAGCAAACGAAACGGGGTGCGCTGCTGAACGAGCTTGTCGATCAACTGGCCGACGCCGCACTTTATCTGCCCTTCGCCTATGCGGCAGGCTTGAGCCCTGAGCTGGTGGTGCTCAGTGTGCTATTGGCTTCTTTGACTGAATTCACGGGAGTAGTCGCGTTATCGGTGGGAAGCCCGCGCGGATTCGCGGGGCCGATGGGCAAAAGTGATCGCGCCTTTGCCTTTTCTATCCTGGGGCTAACGGTTGCTGCAGGCGCGCCGCCTTTGCTGGGCAATGTCTTGCTCGGAATCGTTTGCTGCTTTTCGATTTGGACCATACGTAATCGCTTCAAGTTGGCGCTTAAGGATTCGTCAACTGCGCCACCGAAACCGTAAATATGCCTTCCAAGCCGATTTGCGTGCTCAATTTCTCGAAACCTGCGCCGCGTAGTAAGCCATCCAGTTCCGCCTGCGGGCGCGGCCGCATTTGCCACGCATTGCCTCGGTGGTCGGTGAGTGTTTCGGCGATCAAAAGTAGTTGCGGATGCCAAGGCTGGCCGGTGTAAATCAACTTACCGCCCGGTTTTAGCGCCGCCGCGAGCAGGGCGAGTGACTGCACGACCGGGGCGTTGTCACTAAACAGCTCGTAAAGGCCGGACACAATCGCGATATCGTATTTTTCTTCCGCCGCGCCGCTTTCATCAGCCGCCGTTGTTTCGCGGGCAACAAAGGCGTCTTGACATTGATAGCTGATCGCATGGCCAAGCTGCAATTGCGCCGCCAGCTTTGCGGCCTGATCAAGATTTTTCTGATCCAGATCGCGCAAAGTAAGGGCGATGTTTTGACCCTGAAACCGCTTGGCCGTCTCTAATAAATAGCGTCCGCCGCCCGCAGCGACATCTAGAATGCTCACAGTAGCTTTTGTTGCAGCAGCGGATTGCAGCGCCTCGGTGATCAGTTGCGTCAGCGCCGTTTGTAGATGCAGTTTGCGCAGTCGAATACCGCGCCAGCCAATCGCATCTAAGTAGCCTTGGTCAATAAATTTGCCCACTACAAGCGCGCCATTCGCTTGATTCTTATAGACATAGTCCAGTGATTCACCAGAATCAAAACCGCTGCGCATGCCGATACGCATGCCCGCACTTAGACGCCCCAAACTGCCTAGCAGCAATTTCTGTGCACGGTAAAAAAGCCGCTCAATAGTGCTGCCCAGCTGGCCATGCTGAATTGCCATCAGCGTGCGCGCGCTGTGGCTATTGCGATCACAGGCCACATAGTGGTTTGTGTCCTTAGGTGCCAGTGCAAAACATTCATCGATAAAGCTTTTGCTGGCCTGCACGGCTTGATTGACGACCGCCTCGTCCTCATAAAAAATCGCGTGGCGACAATTCTGCAATTCCACGATCCGCTTCAGCGGCGATGCCAGTTTAATAAAGAAGCGCTTTTGCGGCGCCGTTTTGACGACATAATCTTGATCGGCCACCAGCATCAAAACCGGCGTAGCGATAGCTTCAGCATCGCCAACCACACGACGCGCGGTATCTGCCAAGTCAATTAAGACTCGCGCTGAGATATTTTTGGTGATCAGCGGGTCTTGTGCATAGCTTTTGGCTTGCGCCTCTGAATGCGTCAGCATGCTGGGGCGGATATAGCTGGTAACGAACAGATCTGCCTTGAATTTACAGGCTAGCCGCAAAGCGGGCAGTGCGAGCGGCACATATAGATTGATCTCAAACGCCGCCGCCGCCATTACCACGCCGCGCACGCGTGGCGCGTAATCGTGTAGCCAAGTGGCCGCGATCACCGCGCCAACGCTGTTGGCAACGATCACGATGTTTTCAGGCGCAATTGCGTGCACACGTTGAATGTGGCGCACAAACGCTTCCAGGTCGCCAACCATGGTTTTAAAGTCCGGCGCATCACCGCGTGCCCCTGGCGAATAGCCATGGCCGCGCGCATCCCAGGCAAATGCGGCATCTTGCGGCGCGCACAGGCGCTCCACCAGCAACTGCACGCGCCCAGAATGCTCATGGCCGCGATGGATAAATACGATTGCACGGGCGGGTTGAGTTGCTTGGGCTTGCGCCGGCGTCGGCTGCCAATGGCGATAAAACAAGCGCGTGCCATCGAACGCTTCGAAGCCGGATTCATCGGCCGGCCGGATTGCTGCTTCGTCGACGAGCTTTATCGTGATGGCGTCAGTGGCCGGTATCACGACTGCGTCGCCAGTGTTTTCGGCTATCGATGTATCTTCAATATTCACAGATAAATTCCTAATCAATTCTAAAAGGTGAACACAAACCAATAGCTTAGCCAAAGGTACAGAGCGGGTGCGGTAAATACCAAACTATCGACGCGATCTAAAATGCCACCATGACCGGGGATCAGCTGCGAAAAATCTTTGATGCCGAGCGTGCGTTTGGTGTTTGAAAAAACCAAGTCACCAAAAAAGCCAATGATTGCGAGGACGAAGCCCAGGCACGCCAAATGCACCACACTGCCGAGCTCCAAATGTAGCCCGAGCATGAGCGAAAACAAAGTGCTGCCTGCGAGGCCGCCGAGTAAACCCTCCCAAGTTTTGTTCGGGCTGCTGCGCGGCGCAATTTTGTGGCGGCCAAAGCGCTTGCCCAACACAAATTGACAGATGTCATTGATAGCAGTTAGCGCGAATAGATAGAACAGCCAGGATTGTGCCGCCTGCGTGGCTAGTCCTAGCGTTGGAAACAAGCTAAGACAGCTTAAACCGACTACCAAGGTGGCACTAATTGCAAGCAAGTTATGAGTGCGAGTCGGCTCGCGAAATCGCTGTAATAGTAGTTCGCGTACACCCAAAGCGATGATTAGCACACTCAGAATAATTGGGCCAATTGGATAGGCGCAGACAGCAAGGCCCACCACGGGTAGGAAAATCCACCAAGCATCGATTTGCTTGCGCAGTTCAGTCTGGCTAGCGCGTGCGCGCCAGTGGAAAAAAACGCTAGCGATACTGAGCACGATCAATAACATCGCAATCGCAGAAAGCAAATTGATTGGCGCGAACGCACTCAATGCAAGCACAAAAAACTCATGTTCGTCGTATCGCCGCATTATTTAATGCCGAACTTTAGCACTGCGGTTAGCCTAAGCAATTTCGTTTAAAGCTAAGTTCGTTGGCTGCGCTTAGGCTAAATTCATGACGACTACACGCGGCAAAGTTAGAATCACCCAATCCATTGACCTGAGCACCGCACCATGAGCGATTTAAAGAAGGGCAAATCCGCCCATATCCAGCTGCATTCTGAAGATTTATACGACATTCGTTCGATGTTGAGCGACGAAGAGCGCATGGTGCAAGACACCGTTGCACGTTTTACTGACGAGCGCGTGCTGCCCATTATTGGTGAGTGCTTTGATAATTCGCGCTTTCCGAAAGAATTGGTGCCAGAAATCGCTGAGCTGGGCCTGCTGGGATCCAGTTTGGAAGGTTATGGTTGCGCGGGCATGAATGCAGTTAGTTACGGTTTGATTTGCCAAGAATTAGAGCGCGGTGACTCCGGCATTCGCAGCTTTGTATCAGTGCAGTCCAGCTTGTGCATGTATCCGATTTACACCTTTGGCTCGGAAGAACAAAAACAGCGTTTCTTGCCAGGTATGGCAAAGGGCGAAATTATTGGCTGCTTCGGCTTGACTGAGCCGCATGGCGGGTCGGACCCGGGCAATATGAAAAC
>JBBQBR010000283.1:0-4514 GCA_038317875.1 Lysobacterales bacterium | reverse complement strand
AATCGAATCGAGTTGTCATAGGCATCAATCTCCGCTTGCGCGCCTGCTGCGCCCTGAAAATACGCAGCGCTTGCCGGATAGCGCTCGTCATATTTGAAATGGCTGCCCATCAGATGCACGACAATGAATTTCTGCGCGTGGGGATCCGCCAGCGCCACACGCACGGGTTCCAGCAGCGCGCTATCGTCTACGCCGCGCGATTGAAATTCGGTCACGTTCGCCCACACCACGTGCTCGGCTTCGCTGGCATAGCTGGCAATTTGCAGATCGTGAATACCGGCGGTTTGTTGATTGCTGATCCACCAAGTGCCAAAGCCTGCCTTGCCAAACGCTGACACAATCGAGCGTTCGCCCCAGAGCTCGGCAGAATCCACCGGCTTGCGGGTAATCATCAGCGGCACGCTTTGCGCGGTCGATACCGCCGGGGCCGTGTAGTTCGCCAGCCAAATCAACCCGGCGCGTTTAGAAAGCAACGGATTAGCGGCACGTGGATAACCGTTCAATTGCCAATTGTGCCGACGCGAACTCTCGCCGATGACCAACATTACAATGCGCTTTTCTGAGCCAGTGTAAGCCGCCCCAAACCTAAAGTTTTTCGACTGTTCCAGCAGTAATTGTTGATCCAGCCTATTTTCTAACAGCGACACGCAGCGCAGCGGCAAACCCCAAGGAAACACCTGTTCCAGCAGTTGCCAGCTGATGCGATGCGCAGCAATATTTCATCAACGCAGCGCACCAAAACCACGCCCCACCGGGTTGCGAATCAGCGAAGAAACCCAGCGCGTGTGCATCCATTTCGGCGCCCAGTGTAGGCTTGTACGCCTGTGCAAGCCAGGGAATCAAAAGCGCGATCAACACGAGGACTGGGCTAAATATCTTAAAAACTTTCTTGTTCACCGCTGCACTCGGTTGTGTTTGGAGATCCCAGACTATGCAGCGAGTCCATGCTCTGCTGGCAGATGATGACCAGCGGCCAGCGCACCGTGCAGGCGGTTATCGCGCTTGCCGGCGGTGTTGAGATCAAAGTTTCTTTTGCGCCCTTAAAAATACTGAATCGGCAAGCAAAACTACTCCTCGCGCCCCAGCTCCTCATCAGTCGGCAGCGATTGCCCGGTGAAAGCGTGCAGAAACGCTTCGACTAATAGTTCGCTAATGGTCGCGTGACGCAGACTTTTGATCTGGCGACGGGTGCGTTCGTCAATCACGATTTTTAAAACGTGAGTGGGAATGGTGACCGTAACTTTCTTAGTTTCTTCGGCGCGTTTCCCGCGCTCGACGTAAGGGTTCACGAACTTTTGCTGCGCCATAGTTTGCTCCGATCGCTTAAACCCAAATTAGGCTCCCAAACTAAACGGAATGGTAGTACCTGTCAAATGGCTTGACGACTAGATGTTTAGACGTCTATTCTAGCGGCAATTGGACGTCTAAACGTTTAAAGCGCTGTGCGCCAAAAATTCCGCCAAGTTGTTTTTTTAACTAAACCTTTTCGTACTTAATTTTTCTCTTAACTTAAGGAATGCCGCCATGACTGAAACTGCGAACCAAGCTCCAACCCAGGCACCCGCACTGCGCTTCGAAACGCTGCAATTGCACGCAGGCCAAGCGCCAGCACCCGGCACCAATGCGCGTGCCGTGCCGATCTATCAAACCACCAGCTACACATTCAATTCGGCCGAGCACGGCGCAAATTTGTTTGGCCTGAAAGAATTCGGCAATATCTACACCCGCATCATGAATCCAACCACCGACGTGTTTGAGCAGCGCATCGCAGCCTTGGAAGGCGGCGTTGCCGCAGTCGCGACCGCATCCGGCCAAGCAGCTCAGCTATTAGCGATCACGACTATTGCGCAAACTGGGGACAATATTGTCTCGACTAGTCAGCTTTATGGCGGCACGTACAATCAATTTAAGGTGTCCTTGCCGCGTTTGGGCATCCAGGTCAAATTCGCGGATGGCGATGACGTGGAAGCATTCCGTGCGCTGATCGATGAGAACACTAAAGCGCTGTATGTCGAAACCATTGGCAATCCAGGCGCAAACGTGCCGGATTTTTTGAAGCTCAGTGCCCTTGCGCATGAGCACGGCATTATTTTGATCGTTGACAACACTTTTGGTGCCGGTGGTTTCTTATGCAAGCCGATTGAGTTTGGTGCCGATATTGTGGTGGCAAGCGCAACCAAATGGATCGGCGGCCATGGCACCGCGATTGGTGGCGTCATCATTGACGCGGGCAAGTTTGATTACGGCCAATTACATAACGGTAAAGCGAAATATCCGCTATTTAGCGAGCCATCGCCGTCCTATCACGGCCTCGTTTTCTCGGACACTTTCGGCCCCAAAGGTCCGTTTGGCAATATCCAGTTTGCCATCCGTGCGCGGGTTGAGGGCTTGCGTGACTTTGGCGCGAGCCAAAGCCCGTTCAATTCATTTTTGCTGATTCAAGGCTTAGAAACCTTAAGTTTGCGCGTCGAGCGGCATCAGCAAAACGCGCATCAGCTGGCACATTGGCTGCGCGCACATCCGCAAGTCGCGAAAGTGAACTATCTAGGCTTTAGCGACCACCCGAATCATTTGCGCGCGAAAAAATATCTGCGCCACGGCTTCGGCTCGGTGTTTACTTTAGAGCTGGCGAGTGGCTTCGAAGCGGCGAGCAAATTGATTGATTCACTCAAGCTGGTCAGCCACGTGGCGAACGTTGGCGATGCGAAAACGCTGATTATTCAGCCCTCGGCCACTACGCATCAGCAGCTCAGCGCACAGGAGCAACTTCAAAGCGGCGTTACGCCGGGCTTGGTGCGCATCTCGGTCGGCATTGAGCATATCGAAGATATTATTAGCGATTTCGCGCAGGCGCTCGACAAGTTAACGCGCAACGTCGTTGATACCCAAAAGCTGGCGGCCTAAACAGTCATGTCCGACATTCAACTGCCCGCCACAAAAAGCGCGCCTGACACTGCTAGCTACACGCCAAACAGCGTGCAGCACTACACGCCGGAAGCGCCATTTGTATTGGCGTCCGGCGTGGCATTGGCGCGCGCAACAGTGGGCTACCAAAGCTGGGGCAAATTGAATGCGGCGGGCGACAATGTGGTTTGGGTGTGCCACGCGCTGACCGGCAGCAGTGACGTTGAAAACTGGTGGCCAGCGCTGTTTGGCGTCGGCAAAGCATTGGATCCAACGCGGGATTTTATCGTGTGCGCCAACGTCCTCGGCAGCTGTTATGGCAGCGCCGGGCCGCAAACGCATGGCGGCGCCGACTTCCCTGAGATCAGCATCAGCGACATCGTGCAGCATCAACACTTGCTGGCGCTGCATTTAGGCGTACGCAAAATTAAGTTGGTTTTAGGCGGCTCGATGGGCGGCTTTCAGGCGCTGGAATGGGCGCTGCGCTACCCAAATAGGGTGCAGCGCTTAGCGTTGATTGCCACTAGCTTTCGCCAGCCTGCCCAGGCCATTGCACTGAGTAGCTTGCAATGCGCACAAATTGAGCGCGATCCCAAGTTTTTATTCGGCCGTTACAGCCCGGATGACGGCCCCAGCGAAGGCTTAGCGCTAGCACGTCAGATTGGGCATTTGAGCTATCGCTGCAGCAGTGAATTGGACGCGCGCTTTGATCGCGAACGCGATGACGGCGGCGAATTTCAAGTCAATCGCTATTTGGCGCATCAGGGCAATAAGTTGATCAAGCGCTTCGATGCCAACAGCTATTTACGCCTGAATCGGGCGATGAATAATCTCGACGCCTGCATTGGCCGGGGCGAACCCCGCTTTGCATTGGGCAAGCTCAATATTCCTGCGCTTATTGTAGCGGTGGATTCTGATTGGCTCTACCCGCCCAGCGAGCAAGCGCGCTTGGCGGCATTACTTCCGAACGCGGCGCATATCTCGATTAGCTCTACTTCAGGCCATGACGGCTTTCTGCTGGACGCCGCTAAGTTTGAGCCTGCGCTACGCGCGCTGGTTAATGAGGGCACGGGCCTTGCTAGCGTGCGCGTGGCTCAGCAGTGCTGAAAGAAACCGTTCGTGCTGAGCCCGTCGAAGCATGTAGCCACACGCATCGTGATGCACAAAAGGTTTCGGCTTCGTCAGTATTTGTACGGCTATGCCCTTCGATGCTTCAACAGGCTCAGCATCAGGGCGAGCGGTTCTTTATATATCCTTTAGTCTGTTTAACGTTATGGAAAAAGCGTTCGATTTTGCCAAACGCCGTCGACCAATTCATGCCGCACACGCTCATGCAAGCGGTGCGCGGCGCCAAACCAAAACTCGATCCTATTCGGCAATACCCGAAAACCTGACCAATGTGGCGGGCGCGCTACCGCACCGCCTTCGAATTTGGCGGTAAATTCGGCAATCCGCTGAAGCAATACTTCCCGTGAATCCAGAGTTTCTGATTGCTTGGACGCCCATGCGCCAATTTGGCTGTCACGTGGCCGCTGAGCAAAATAGTCGTCCGCTTCCCGATCACTGACAGCTTCAACGCCGCCTTCAATTTTCACCTGGACTTGTTGCGC
>JBBQBR010000282.1:0-4517 GCA_038317875.1 Lysobacterales bacterium | reverse complement strand
GCCCTTGCGGGGCACGATGACTTGGCGGTCTGCAGAACCACCAGGATCAACGCTGGAGTCGCACAACGCCAAGCGGTGGCCATCGGTGGCGACTGCACGTAGGTTGCTACCGCGAAGTTCCAGTAACAGTCCATTTAGGTAATAGCGAACATCTTGTACTGCCATTGCAAAACCAGTTCGATCAATCAATTCTTTCAGCGCGGCACCCGCGACATTTGAGCGAAATTGAATTTCACCAATGTCTACTGGTGGAAATTCTGTTGCCGGTAACGTCGCTAGCGTGTAGCGACTACGTCCAGCGCTAACCGTCACTTTATCCTTCGTCAGCTTCATATCGATGTTTGTGCCATCCGGCAGCGCGCGGATAATGTCAAACAGCTTGCGACCGGGGACCGTTATTTCCCCTTCGTCCGCGCCAACCGCCGCCATACGCCCCTGCATTTCCACCTCAAGATCAGTTGTCGTCAGCATTACTTCCGAGGCTTTCACTTGAATCAAGATATTCGCTAGCACCGGCATAGTTTGGCGCTTTTCAACAACACCGATTACTTGCTGTAGCGGTTTAAGTAAGACTTCTCTAGGTACGGCAAAGCGCATAGCAACTCTTCTTTTAGTTCTTATTTATAAAGAAAACAGTAGTAGTAGTAGTGTTAAGAAATTCTGGGGATAACTTTACAAGCCATTGATTGATCGAACGAATATCGCTCAAAAAACGTGGATATCGATCTTAACAAGAATGGCAAAAGCGGTGCAGCATCCGTGGATAACTTTTTCCACCGTGTTATTCAACGCTTATCCACATACTTATGCAGGGTCTTATACACCAGTTATTCAGGCCCGAGCCAGTACCCGTACGTTTCCACCTAGCTATCCCACTAGCTATCCCACTAGCCGTCGCAACATAGTTTGCCAGTCGTCAAAATTTTGACCTTCAGTCTTTTTCAATTCCTCAACTAAGCGACATGCGTGCAGCACAGTGGTGTGATCCCGTCCGCCGAATGCTTCTCCAATTTCTTTTAGACTTAAGTTCGTCAATTCTTTAGTCAAGGCCATCGCTAATTGCCGCGCACGCGCAATTGAGCGCGTGCGTTTCACTGAAAGCAGATCACTTAAGGAGATTCGCGTGTATTCCGCGACAGATTTTTGAATACTGCTGACCGACACGCTTCGGTCTTGCACCGAGAATAAATCGCGCAATGTTTCCGCCGCAAAATCAAGCGTGATCGCCTGCCCGGAGAAGTGCGCGCGAGCGGTCAAGGTATTTAGCGCCCCTTCCAGTTCCCGAACGTTTGAACGCATGCGCTTAGCGATAAGCTGTGCAACTGCCTCATCAAGCTGCATCTTTGCGCTTTGCGCTTTCGCCAACAAAATTTCTACGCGCGTCTCAAAATCTGGCGGCTCTACAGCAACGCTCAAACCCCAACCGAAGCGTGACTGTAGCCGTTGCTCGAAGCGCTCCAATTCCTTTGGAAAGCGATCACAGGTCATGACGACTTGCTGCCTGGAGTCGTAAAGCGTATTGAACGTGTGGAAGAACTCCTCTTGAGAACGTTCTTTGCCGGCAAAGAACTGAATGTCATCAATTAACAAGCAGTCAAGGCCACGGTACAAAGATTTGAACTGCTCCATCGCATTAACGCTGGAGCTGCCCTCACCGCGCAGCGCTTTCATCATGCCGCTGACAAAGTCTTCGCTACGCACATACATAATCCGTGCCGCCGGATTGCGCGCCTGGATTGCGCCGCCTAAGGCATGCAGGATATGCGTTTTACCTAAGCCAGTTCCGCCATAAAGCATCAGCGGATTGTAGTTCGCAGCACCCGGGTCACGGGCAACTTGCAATGCCGTGTGCTTGGCAAGCTGGTTCGAGCGTCCTTCGACAAAATTCGCAAAACTGTATCGAGGGTCTAAGCGGGATGCGAAATCGCTCGGCAATGGTGCTCGCACAGGCGTGTAGTGCGTCGCTGGCGCTGCGGCAAAAACCGAAGGTGCGGCGACTTCGTGTTCGTAACCATCACCTACATGCAATTCAAGGTTCACCAACTCAGGCGTGTGCTTGACCAATAACTTACGAATACGCGGCAACAGTGCGCGTACTTCGGTTTCGACGTGCGCATTGCTTGCGTATAACTTTAAGGTGTCGCCGTTTACTCGCGCTACCAACGGCGTTAGCCAAAGCAAAACTGATTCTTGACCGATTTCTAAGGCGAGATCATCGGTAATTTTTTTCCAGGCGCGCATGGACAGAGCTAGCCCTCCCTAAAAGCTAAATAAACGTCAAGGGTAGCAGCTAATTGACATATCTTAGGCCAAACCGCTATTGTAATAGACCGTTTGCTAACGCTTCTCTACACAAGAGTGCGGTTTTTCGCACAGCGAGCGACATTATTTTCAGCTGAACTTTCGTTCCAGCGGAATTCTCCAAGAATCATCGACAAGAATCATCAAATTTTAGGGCTTAGCCATGAAACGTACTTTCCAACCTAGTAAATTGCATCGTGCCCGTACCCACGGTTTCCGCGCTCGTATGGCGACCAAAAGCGGCCGTGCGATTATTTCTGCACGCCGCGCGAAAGGTCGTTCAAGGCTGATTCCTTAGCCTCAACTTTCTTACTGGCACCAAGCTAATTTTAGCCCAATCTTTTTGCATTAGCTTAATTTCGAAAAAATTGAGCTGTGCCTAGAACGGCGAATTAGTCGACCGGAAATTTGTCCGCCTTAAGCGGATTGCTGTGTCAACTAAGAGGTCATGCATCGACTTTCCACGCCATGCGCGACTACTTTTGCCCGCAGAATATAACCGTATATTCGCTGCGGGCAAACGCTTTTCTGGAACTTGCGTAACCCTCGTTGCGGCTCGTTTTGAGCCAATCGCGCCAGGACTCATCGAGTCAAGTGCGAAAGTAAAACCTACGCGGCGTCCCAGACTTGGTTTAGCGCTCGCCAAAAAGCAGATTAAGCGCTCACACGAGCGAAACCGCGTCAAGCGCCTGCTACGTGAGTGTTTTCGAGACTATAGCCAACGACTAGCCGGTATTGAGATCATCGCAATGGCGAAAACAGCGGCGCAGAAAGCGCCGAACCCTGCGTTGACTTTAGAAATCCAACGTTTAATGACTCGAGCGATTGATTTTTTCGCATGCGCGCCAACAACCGAGGCTGCCGCGCTCGCGCGAGCCATCGTGCCCGAACACTACTGCCCCATAAAAAACAGTGAGCTATGAATAACACTCGACTTTTGTTTGCTTTCGCCACTGCTGCGTTGGCCTATATTTTATTGACGCAATGGCAGCAAGAACATGCACCGCTCGCGCCCGTCGCCGCACCTGTTGCGCTGACTACAGACACTACGTCTGCCACCAGTCCTGCAGTCGGCGAGCTACCTGGTCAAAACTCTGCAGCCGCGGTAACCGCGTTACCGGACGCAGGTGCACAAACCACACCGAACACGAACATTACCGAGCCTAATTTGCCAGATCCCAAAATGGCGGAAGGCGCAAGCGTAAAAATCGAGACGGATGTATTTGAGTTGACTATAAATTTAACCGGTGCCGATATCAGCACCGCTAAATTAAAAACCTACACCGTTTCGTTGACGGATAAAACACCCGTCGCGTTGGTCGAAAACAACGATTTACATTGGATCAAAGCGCAAACCGGGCTAATTGCTCAAATCGGGGCAGCACCAAATCACCTTTCCACCTATCAGGCACCCATGGGCGCGGCACTTTCGTTGCAAGCGGGCCAAAAAGTTCTTGAAGTTCCATTTGTTTGGACCGATGCGAGTGGCGTTACCGTGCGCAAAATCTATCGTTTGGAGCGCGGAAGCTTTGCGATTGGTGTGCGCTTTGAAGTTATGAATGAATCGTCTGCGGCGTTAACTCTATTTCCCTATCGTCAACTTCAACAAGGCGAACCTGCTAAGCCGCAAAGTACATTTTTTGCTAGCCCAGCAGGCCTTGCATATGTGGGAACCGCGATCTACAGCCCCGATGAGCGCTTTAAAAAATTTCCCTCAGGTAGTTTCGCCGAGGAGCCGCTCAAAAAAACCTTCGCTGGTGGCTGGATGGCCTTATTGCAGCACCATTTTTTTGTCAGCTGGATACCTGAAAAAAATGAGAGCAACGAATATACAACTGCATTCCTTCCGGCTTCTGCAACGTCAACCGTCGCCTATCTAACCCGTCAAACCGCAGCGCCTCAGGTTGTTGCCGCGGGTGCAACCTTAGTATTGCCCGCAACACTCTATATCGGGCCAAAGCTGCAAAATTCGTTAAATGCATTGGCTCCTGGTCTTGCCAAAGTTGTCGACTATGGCTATGTCACCTTTCTCTCAGAACCACTGTTCAAGGTTTTGAATTGGTTGCACAGCGTAGTTGGTAACTGGGGCTGGGCAATCATTTTGGTCGTGCTGTTGCTGAAAGCGCTTTTCTATAAATTGTCCGAGGCACAATACCGATCAGGCGCAAAAATGAAAGCGATTGCGCCCAAAATAGCGGAACTGAAGAAACGCTTCC
>JBBQBR010000281.1:0-4518 GCA_038317875.1 Lysobacterales bacterium | reverse complement strand
GATTAACGAATTGGAATTTGCTGACAGCGTTTCAAGCTACACGGACGGTGAAAATGCGGCTGAAAGTGCCGCCGAAAGCGTCAGCCTACCTACGCGGACGGAAGAGTCGGCATTACAAACGGCTGAGCGACTTGCGCAGTTTAGCCTTACCAGCGCACCCGTACCGCGCGCCATCACACTGGCACCGGCGGATGTGCCGATGCTGCAGATACCAGCGGATGTGTTGGACCGCTTGCTAGATTTTTCCTCGGAAGCATTGGTCTTGCTGCGGCAAATTGAAACGCAAATTAAGAGCGTTGATGAAGGTCAAGCTGAAATTGAACGCCAGCGCCAAGACGGCGCGGGTTTGCTGATCGAATTGGACAACGCCGTCAATTTGCGCGGTGTCGCGCTGCAATCCTCACGCAAACAAGGCGAAGATATTGATCCGCTGGAATTGGACCAATACAACGAGCTCTACACCGTAACGCGCCGCTTGATGGAAGTGTCCGCCGACGAGAAAACCTCCAGAAACGTGATCGAACGCGCTGCACGTAGTTTGATCGATTTGGCGGCTGAGCAGGAAAAGGTACAGCTAGAGCTGCAAGATCAAATTATGCGCACCCGGCAAGTGTCGGTCAAAGACTTCGTCGGCCGCTTCCAACGTGCGGTGCGCCAGACTTCGAAAATGTTGGATAAAGACGTTGATTTTGTCGTGACCGGTCAAGACACCATGATTGATCGCGTGCAAATGGAAAACTTGGTTGACCCGCTGATGCACGCGCTACGTAATGCGGTCGATCACGGCGTTGAGCCCCAAAGCATGCGCTTGACCCGAGGCAAGCCTATTGCTGGGCAAGTCAATTTAAGTTTTGCGCGCGATGGACGCTCGGTTTCGGTCAAGCTAAACGACGACGGTGCAGGCTTGAATTATGATCGCATACGCGCCAAAGCAGTCCAGGGTGGCTTTATGTCGGACGCAGACCAGGTGAGTAACGATGATTTGGCGCAAATTATCCTACTGCCTGGGTTTTCCACCAAAGAAGAAGTCAGCCAAGTTTCTGGGCGCGGCATCGGGCTGGACGTGGTTTATCAACGTATTCAAGATTTACGCGGCTCACTTGCCATACGCTCCGTGCAAGGCAGCGGCACGACGATGGATATTCGCCTGCCCGCGAGCATGACTTCATTGTATTGTGGCCTGACCCAGCTTGATAGCGGCTGGGCTGCGATCGCGTCGGACTCAGTCGAGAGCTTTCAGTTAATTGAACCCTACTTCTGCGAAGTGGAAGGTGAGCAAGTTTATGTCACCATTGATGGCGAACGCATGCCCTTGCTGGATTTGGAAGCCTTGATTGGCGGCATGCGATCACGCATCAAAGTGCCCGAGCAGCCGGGTGTTGGTGTGCTGGTGCGCAGTGTTTCTGGCGAGCCACAGCTTGGTTTTTTGCCAGAAATCAAAGAAATGCGCACCGTGATCGTGAAAGATTTCGGCCCGTATTTACGAACTTTCCCAGGCGTGCGAGGCGGCACGATTTTAGGCGACGGCACCGTGGCCCCGGTGATCGATGCGCGCGAATTGATGCGCAACACCGCCTATCAACCGTGGTCTGCGCGCGACGAATCCTATCGCGAGGCGTTAGCAAAGGCCGTCAAACCGCGCGCACTAATTGCCGATGACTCACTCAGCGTACGTCGTGCCCTTGAGCAGCTATTGAGCGATGCGGGCTTTGAAGTTTTTGCCGCGCGCGATGGCTTGGAAGCACTGGCGCTGATTAAGGAGTCGAATCCAGATATTCTTCTGCTTGATTTGGAAATGCCGCGCATGAATGGTTTGGAAGTCGCTGCATTCGTACGAAAGGAAAGCAATATGCCAAATGTGCCGATTATTATGATTACCAGCCGCACCAGCGAAAAGCACATACAGATGTCGAAAGCAGCGGGCGTCAACGATATTTTGTCGAAGCCTTATGCAGAAGATGCGTTGCTGGAACTGATCCAAGCCCATTTGGGCATCGTGGCTAAAAACACGGCTTAACATTTGTCGCCACAGAAAGTCACGCCCAAAAAATTGAAACTCTAGTAAACAGCGCTTAAGAAAACATCATTGAACAAGACATCGCCGAAGAAGCAATCCGCATGAAAACCCTGACTATAGGCGGCCGAAAGCGCCAAATCGCTGCGATCAGCCTAGATCTAGACGATACCTTATGGCCAATCGCGCCGACCATTGAGCGCGCTGAGGCGCGCTTGCACGCCTGGTTTGAAAGCTATTTTCCAGACGTAGCAACGACCTATCCGGTCACGGCGATGCGTGCTTTGCGGGAGCGCATTTGGCTCGAAAACCCCGCCTTACAGCATGATTTCACCGCAACACGCTTGCTTAGCCTGCGCGACGCAATGTTGCCCTTGGGCGCACTGGAGGCGGATGTACAAACCGCGTTCGGGGTGTTTTTCGATGCTAGACATGACGTCACGCTATTTCCTGGCACCCGTGAAGCGCTGCAACGTCTTGCTGCGCGCTGGCCTCTAGTCGCGCTGACAAACGGCAATGCCGATCTAAATCGTATTGGTTTGGCGCAGTATTTTCATGCACGTATCGACGCACGTAGTTTTGGTGCAGCAAAGCCGGATCGAGGCATTTTTCTTGCCGCCTGTAACGCCGCCCAAGCCAAACCACAACATTCGCTGCACATTGGCGACCATCCACATCAGGATGTTTTTGGTGCCATGAATGCGGGCATGCACGCTGCATGGATCACTGATCCGAGCAACGCTTGGCGTGGGCCTTTACTAACGCACGCAGACCACGTGTTTGAAGGGCCGCATCTGCGCGCCGCAAATTTGAGCGAATTATGCGCAAGTTTGCTCGACTAATTTTTGCGGTGGCTACCTGTCTTTTGATCGCTTTATCGCTGATATCAAACGCCAGTAGCGTCGCCAATACAACAACTTCATCGCCCACCCATGCGGATTTAGTCGCGTCTAGCTCAGCGTTTGCATCGAATAAATCAAACCCCAATGACTTTCGCACGATCATCGAACCGTATGGTCAAATTTTCCCGGCGTTCGAGCTAGCAAGCCTTTCACTGGCGCACAAATCGGGCGCTAGCATCACGCCCAACACATTTGGCAGTGAAGACGCACTGATCGGTGCCAGCATCGTTACCAACAAAGCGGATCAAGCGCTAACCCTAACCATTAGCGCACCCGGATTGCTTAGCCCATCAAGCTTGAGCATACAAGCGCCGCGCGCGCGTCAGCGCTACACGCTCTACCCTAGCCTGCGCTGGAATGTGCAAGCGCTACGCGCGGTCAAACAACCGCGTGCCGTTACCCTGACGTTTGAGCTTTATTCCAAAAAGGCACGCATTGCGGTGCGCCATGTGGCGGTCACACTGCGCTCTAGTAACGATGTGCTGTACGGTGTTAAGGATCCTGATTCCAAGAAAACTTTGGATTTCAACTGGCTGTTTGCTGCCTTTGTTGACGAACGCAGCCCTGCGATTACCGATATTATTGCTAAGGCAACTACAAGTGGCGTGCTGGACAAATTCCAAGGGTATGCCTTGAACGATCCCGAGGAAGTCTATGCACAAGTGTTCGCCGTTTGGCACACCCTGCAAAAGCGCGGTATTCGCTACAGCAATCTTGGCCCAATCGCGAGTTCATTCAAAACACAAAACGTGTCGAGTCAATATGTGCGCTTTGTGAGCGACACCTGGGCATCCCAAAAGGCCAATTGCGTTGATGGCTCAGTCCTGATTGCGTCAGCCCTCAAGCGGGTAGGTTTGGCACCTGTTTTGGTGGTTCTGCCCGGCCACATGCTCGTCGGCGTCGCACTCGATGATCACGGCGGGCAATACGCCTATCTAGAAACAACCCGCTTAGAAGCTGCACGCAGCAACAAAGCTGGCTCACTCAATGCCTCGCTGGAAAATTTCGAAGCAGCGCTCGCAGAGGGCCAACGCCAAATCGATGCCGCTGGTACGCGCTTTGAGGACGCGGGGGATTTGTCGTATCAAATGATCGATATTCAAGCCGCGCGCGATTTAGGCGTAATGCCGATCACGCAGCACTAACGATACTAATTCGAGCGACAGCGGCTCACTGTCAATTGTTCTTGCCCACCGTCGTCATAGGCAAAATCAATTCTTTCACCTTGCATAGAATTAATGCGGCCAGGGTAGTAGTCGCCTTTGCTTTTCCAATTGCATTCCAGACGCATACCCACGCGCCAACTTAGCCTGCGCACTTCGTTTCGAGCAACGACAGCATCATCGCCATCATCAAAGCGAATGTGTATGCCTCGGCGATCGATAAAGTCGATTTTACCAGGATACCAGAAGCCATCCGGTGCCCAACGCGCGGTTACGCGATCACCCACCGCCTGCGCTTGCACTGCGCCGGAAAAAAGGACAAGAGCAAGGCTGAGCGAAATAAGCGTATATTTCATTTGAAGCATTTCCTATTAAATTAGTGCGTGCCCAAGATGCCCGCCAAGATGCCCGATTTCCAGCTGCAAGCGCACATGGCTCG
>JBBQBR010000280.1:0-4520 GCA_038317875.1 Lysobacterales bacterium | reverse complement strand
CTGGAGTTCGCTTTTATTCCGGCATCCGACGAATCGTTTTCTGAAAAAAACTGCTGCCAACGGTTTTCCCCAGGCACCCGCATCGCCAGTCCATTGAGCGTTCCGGCCCAAACGCGGCCAAGCTTGTCTTCAAAAATGCTCAAAATCATCGCAGCCGGCATCTGGCCTGCGCCAACCGGATAAAACTCCGTCACCCGTCGCGAAGCATCCAAATGAATCAGGCCAGCATCATGACTACCCAGCCAAATCCCCCCGTCACGAGCTAAAAATAAACTGCGCATTTGCTGTTTCTGTTGTTCGCCGCTCAACAATGGCGTCGCACGAACCGTGGCCATTTGTGCAATCGCAGTAGCCAGCGCAACACCCCTAGATTTAGTTGGCGGAACTTTAAGCGCAAACGCGCCGCGCGAGCTGGCGATAATTAACTCGCTGGCTGAGTTACAACCGAGCGCATTGATCCGCAATGGCGTACCTGCCGTAATGCCGCCTTGCTTCGTTCGAATTCCGATCAATGCAGCAAAATCAAATGCTGTTTCAACACCCAAATCACCCGTCTCGTTGCCGCGCCGATACAAACCACCCGCCTCTGTGCCGATCCACAACACCTCACCTTGGCTGCACAATGCGCGCACGCTGTTGCCAGCCGCATCTGAGCTGGTATCGTTTTGCGAGGTTCTGCGCAGCATACGAAACGGCGCACCGGCAGTATCGGTCAAAGCGACACCCCGGGTACGCGTGCCAACCCAAAGTTGCCCGGAACTATCAATCATCAGTGCCGATATGGCGCTATCTGGCAAGCTGCCAGGTACGCTTGAGTCGACTTGAAAATCCACGCGTTGCCCACTCGCCAAGTCCAACCGCTGTAGGCCATAGCCGTCAATAGCGACCCAGAAGGCGCCGTCCGGTGCCTGCACCACGGCGCGTAAATTTTTCGCAGCTTCAACCCAACGTTTTACGGCAATTCGCTCGGGCGAAATCTCAAATAGCCCGGCTGATGCGGCGATTAGAATGCGGTTTGCCGAATCAACGCTAAACTGGCGTACTTCGCCCATTTCGCTTGATTTTATGGCGGAAAAAACGCCGGCGCGCAATCGGTATACGCCGCTTATGCGCGTGCCTACCCACAGCACACCCTGCAGGTCGATATCGAGCGCGGTGACGGCATCGTCGGGCGGCAAGCTAAGCATCGTGCGCAAGGGCATTCCCGGCTGCGCTAATACCAATCCCGAGCGGGTACCAATCCAGACACCAACGCCTTGGATATAGCGTAACGCGGTAATTCGTCGATCCCCAGTCATTTCGATACGTTCTAAAACCGCACCGGTATCCGCGTCCACGCGGGCCGCTCCAGAACCATCAGTACCAATCCAAATGCCGCCTTGCTCATCTTCGTCTATTGCGGTAATTAAACTATCGGGCACCGAGTTGGGCCGCGCCGGATCATTTTGAAAAACCTTGAAACGATAACCGTCATAGCGATGCAAGCCACCCTGAGTACCGATCCACACAAAACCTCGGCGATCCTGGTGCATCGCGTTTACGGTATTTTGCACCAGTCCATCGCTACTTGAGATAGAGCGAAACATAAAGCTACGCTCAATCGCATAAGCATGGGCGATTGCACACAACAGCCAACACGACGCGAAGGCAACGAGCGCAGCTTGAAACGTTTTTAGGCAAAGTTTGGGCACAGCCCTAGAATAAGACACGCTTTCACCGCGCGCATCAGTTTTTGCACAGGGCAATGCAAATGAAACAACATAGCCTAGCGCACCAAATTGCCTAAACCCCGCCCGATGCGCGTTCAAAGTGTTCAAATTCACGGCCTAAAAACATCGTCGCCGCCTCGGCCGAAAGTGGCTTTGCAATGAAATATCCCTGAATTTCACTACAGCCGTGTGCATCTAAATATTCCAACTGCGCCTTCGTTTCAACGCCTTCTGCAACCGTTTCAAGCTTTAGCACACGCGCCATTGCCAAAATCATGTCAATGATTGCGGCATCATCGGCATTGATTGCTAAATCACCAATAAAAGCCTTATCGATTTTCAATTTTTGAATTGGCAAGCGGCGTAAATAGCTCAAACTGGAATAGCCCGTGCCAAAGTCATCAATCGCGATGGTAATGCCGAGCGCCCTAAACTCATTCAGGATCTCAATTGAATGCTCAGGATCCGCCATGATCACGCTTTCGGTCAATTCAAGTTCGAGCAAATTACCTGCTAATTCATAGCGATTAAGCAATGCCGGAATAAAGACGTGCAAATCGCCGCGCAGGAGTTGAATCGGTGAAATATTGACCGCAATACTGATATCAAAACCAGCCCAGCGCCAGCGCTGTAGCTGAGAAAGTGCTTCACTCAGCACCCATTTGCCTACCGGCGCAATGAGGCCGGTTTGCTCCAGAATCGGAATGAACCGATCCGGTGGCACACTACCAAATTGCTTGTTATTCCAACGCAATAACGCTTCAAAGCGCTTAATTCGTTTTTCCGTCAAACAAAGCACAGGCTGAAAATGTAGCGAAAACTCATCGCGCTCTAGCGCCCGTCGTAACGCGGTTTCCAAACCGATGCGTTCACGCGCCGCGGCCTCATCATTGCCACTGGATAGATGCACACTATCGCCACCCATCGCTTTAATCACCTGCATTGCACCCACTGCCGCGCGCAGTAATTGATCCGCTTGTTCGCCGTGCATGGGCGAAACCGCCAACCCCATGCTTGCGGTCACCACGATTTCAGTGCTGATCACCTGTAAAGGCTCAGTTAAAGCGCGTTTGATGCGCCCACTGATCTCCAAACCCTCGTTTGCGTCTACAAGTCCGTCTAGCATGACCACAAACTCGTCACCACCGAAACGCGCGACTGAGTCCAGCTCTCTAATGTTGTTGGCAATTCGTAACGCCATGCAGCGCAGTAGCTCATCACCACCACCGTGGCCAAGGCTTTCGTTGATCTGCGTAAAGCGATCAACGTTTAGAAATATCAGGCCAATTTTGCGGCCATTGATCAGCGCATTGCTCAATGATCGCGTGAGGCGGCTCATAAACATCATGCGGTTCGGCAAACCCGTCAGTGGATCGAAATTGGTCAGGTGTTTAACTTCAATTTCGGCACGCTTGCGATCCGTCAAATCGTTCAACACCGCAACAATCGAAGCTTGCTCGCCCGCGCGTTCTGGAATGAGCGAAAGCTCGGCTGCGACAAAAAAGTCTTCGCCACTGCGCCTTTTCAACCAAAGCTCACCAGACCAGGCACCCAGATCAATGGCGCGACTGAGCAAATTGACCATTAGCGTGGGATCTAATCGCTGCGACCCCAGCGCGACCCAATTTAAGCTGCTCAATTCGTTGATATTATGCCCACTCATACGCTCAAACGCCGGGTTTACCGTGCGCAGCGTGCCGTCTGCGCGCATTACCATTACGCCTTCGGAAATGCTGTGCAGCGCTTCTTGCGCAATCAGCAACTGTTGATCATTGACGCGGTTGGCGCTAATGTTTGCCGCAGTTCCGGCAATACGCAAAATTTTTCCTTGGGCATCGCGTTCCGTGACTTTGGCGCGTGAGCGCACCCAAATATAGTCTCCTGCTAAAGTACGCACCCGATGTTCTGATAAAAATTCGGCCGACTCACCCGCTATTACCCGGCGCATACGCAAGTCTAGCGCGGCCAAATCATCTGGGTGTAGCGCACTTTTGAGCCACACTGCGCCGGAAATATCACCGTTTTTGTCCGAACCAAAAAGTTGGTGCACGCCTGAGCGGTGGATGACATCTGCAACCAGATCCCATTCCCAAAACACGCTATCGTTTGCCCACAAACTGAGCAAAAGGTTTTTTTTCGCAGCTTGTGCTTGCGCGTTATCTGCGCCGAGCGCGCGGTACTTTCGCCAACCCGCTACCAGCGCTACCATCAGCAATACCAGCGCAAAAATCAGCACCGAAGACTGCAAAAAAGGGCTGGACACGCTCGCTAACTTTTGCTGTTACTTGCAGCGGAACGCGTCAAAACGTTTTGAGCCGTTATCGAGCTCGCTCACACCATGCACCGTATCTGCACCGAGCTCCGCCGCCTGGTTACGCGCCAGCGCCTCGAGTTCGTCATTAACCTTAGCGCTATCACGCGCCACAAAAGCCACCTTGTCGCG
Organism: Lysobacterales bacterium; assembly: GCA_038317875.1. Classification (GTDB taxonomy): domain Bacteria; phylum Pseudomonadota; class Gammaproteobacteria; order Xanthomonadales; family SZUA-5; genus JANNYA01. The sequence goes on along the minus strand of JBBQBR010000280.1, from coordinate 368 downwards.
CACGGAAACGGTGATTTCGCCTTTGCGCTCGCAACCCTGAATCTCTTGTGCGCTGCTGACCACTCGCACGCGCTTGCCAGCGTCTTCGAGGGCTACCCAGGTACAGCCAGATAAAAATGTAAGAACGAAAAAACCCGTTACAGTAACTTTTACGTAATTCATGGTGGCGCACCAGTCTAATTGAGCCTTGCAGAGTAATGCTAAGCCCGAGTCAACCGCAATCATGTGTACCTATTTCAGGGTTCGAGTTTCCACCAAACAGCACCACGTTTGTGCAATTTACAACCGGCTTTCGCTCTGCAATCGCCGTCATTCATCAAATTCATGCCCAGCCACATGCGCATCCACCCGCCAACTGGATACAAACC
>JBBQBR010000279.1:0-4523 GCA_038317875.1 Lysobacterales bacterium | reverse complement strand
AGCAAGCGCTTGCGCCATCCAGGCCATCAGCAGCAGCCAAACCGTCATCACCGCGCCCATCGCCAACTCTAGTCGGAAGTAATACATGCACGCCAGCGCGCTCGCAAGCCACATCGCGCTGACAAACACGCCGCCAACACTCATACCGGCCCTAGCAAGCAAAACCTGTACGCCAAAAACAATCAGCGGCACCCCAAAAAAGTGGGTAAGTATATTGCGCTTATCCCGGTGATAGCCCGCGTAATTCGCGAGCGCCCGCACCAGGGCACTGGGCGGCGGCGTCGCAGTCATAGTCATATTTGAACCCCCTCGGCTATCAGCGGGCGCTAAGTGTGCGGTAATCGGCGGGATTCGTCATGTGGGTTGGGTGGTTTTTTTGGCTGCTTAAGTAAAATAGATCAGCAATGTGGCCTCAGCATTTTTGTATTGCCCGCAAAACTTCCAATAGTCTGCCCAAACGCCGCTGGCTCCCAGCATCTGCTGGTAAATGCCCTGGCAAAGCCTGCAAGAAGTCCTGATTTGCTAGCCATTCGCTTATGGTTTCAGCCAGGTACTCCCGCAGTTCTGTTGGCGCATCGGCAATTTCTTCGGCCAGCGAGTGGCGCCCATCTACTATGGTGATGATGTCCTCTAAGTCATGACTCGCTAAAAAATCACCTTGACCACGCGCCTTGAAGGCCTCTATTTTCGTTCCGATAAATACCGGAGCATTAATTAATCTTATGTGGGACTTGTCGGGCAGTTCAGTTCGCACTGCACTTTGAATGGCTAACGCGTACCAACGGTTGTGGAAACCCAAGATCTCACTCGACGGCATTAAATCGACAATCAAATCGCCTTTGCGCCAACGGCAAATTGGCGCATTGGCAGACTGATCATGGCTGAAACCGCGTGCAACGAACTGCTTTTCTAACCGATGAAATCCAACTAGCGTGCTTACTTCTGCGATCAAGTCGACATCAACGGTCATTCGAATAGGCTGTGCAAGCGCGTTTGTGACTAGCAGTCCGACCGCACATCCGCCAACAAAGACCAAGTTTTCCCGCAACGGGCCCAATGCTTCCGCCACGGACCGTACCAGCGCAACATTGTGTTTATAAGGATCCATCATCATCTCGTAAGGCGTTCGCGCAACAACTTCCCGGCCAATTCGCGTTCGCGCGCTTGTCCAATCCGCAGGGCGTCAAATAAAGCTAGCAATTCATACAGCTGTGCATCCGCTTTCGCGGCCATTGGCGCTTTGTCGTACAACGGCAGCAGTCCAGTTCCACGCGCCGTACCCTGTGCGTCTGGCCAAACGGGCACAGATTCATCGGCGAACATCACCACTGAACGCAAGGGTTCCACGCCGTGTGCTGTGGGCAAGCCAATCGTCGGTTCGGTGCGCACTGCGGGGTATACGTAAGCTGCGCCAAAGCAGACGAAATCGGCGAAAACCAGTCGCACTGGAGCAATTTGTCCCAGATCAATAACCAAACGCGCCGCCAGCAATCGTTGCACGGCTGCATGTGCTTCAAATGGCGATAGGAACAATTGCCTAGCCAGTTCTTGATAGCTCAGGCGCAAACCACGCAGCAACGCAAGTTTGAAAGCAACAACCAAATCTTGTGGCTTTAGCATCCACTGTCGATGCTGGTTACGGGCAGTCATTGTTTGGGTTTGAAGTGCCATCATCATCCAGATATATGCTATTTGCATATAGCATATATCTTTTATCAATTGAAAATCAAGGCTGCATAAAGCCACAATTACACTATATGCATATAGCAAATAGCGCCAGGAAGATAGATGGCACCAAGCTAGACATTCGGCGAATTCAACACCGAATCCTGCAGCCGCATCAAAAAACTATGCTGCTTGCGCAAATAGCAGTGCACCGTTTCATAATCCGGGTAGGCGCGCCGCACATGCGCCCAAAAATGCGGGCCGTGATTGCGCTCAAGCACGTGTGCCAGTTCGTGCGCGGCGATGTAGGTGGTGCAAGCGCGTGGCGCAAACACCAGGGCAAAATTGACGCTCATGGTGTTTTGCGGCCCTAAACTGCCCCACAGCGTGCGCATCGGCTTGATCGTGACGCGCCTTGCGCTGACGCCCAAAGCCTCCGACATAGCGCGTATATCTTGCCCAAGCGCAAGTGTGTGTGTGGCAGCAAGCGCGTTGATCAGCTGCTTGCGGGCGGTGCTCAGCTGATTCACGCCCGGGCGCGCCAGCAGCGTCAAGCTGTGCGCATTTTCTACAAACGGCGCACCGCTGCTGGCAAGCTCAATCGTTTTACTTACGCCAAAAATCGGCACGCGATCATCAGCACTGAGCGCTAGTTGAAACTCCGCCGCACCCTTGCTATGACCGGTGTCGTGCTTGGTTAAGTGTTTGCGCAACCAATTGATTTGGCCGCGCACAAAGCTGACGACCTCGGCATCGGACAAATCGCGCGGCACACTGACATTGACCGCGCCTTCGCGCACATACAAACGCATGCCGCGCCCGCGCGCCACATGCCGCGTGATCGGGCGGCCGATGGCGCGTTCTAAATCGGCAAAAGACGGGCTTGCAATCACATCAATTTAAACACTTCATCCAGACTGCCGATCAATCGGCGAAACTCCAGCGCCATCAGGGTGAAGCGCGTGTCCAGCTCAGCCGCCGCATCTTCGCCGGCGGTGTCTTTAATCTCGTCCAAAATGATGTCCAAGAATTTGAGCTTGCGCAGCTTAAACTTTTCATCCAGGACAAAACTAAGGCGATTGTCGTAAATCAGCGCCAGCTGACTCACTTTTTTGCCCATCCGCACATGCTCGCGAATTTCTTCCGCGCTTAAGTCATGGTGTTTCGCCTTCACCGCACAGCCCGCATCAACCGGGTCTTTTAATTCGCACTCATCGCCTAGCTCAAACGGGCCATCGCACTTGCCCGCCATCAGCCACGCCGACATGATCGCGCTGACGCTTTCCTCGGTCTGCACCGGTTCGGCCACGAATGAGCCCAAACCCTCGCGCAATTGGGTGATGATGGCTTCAGCCGGCTTATCGGTTGCGGCGTCAACAATCAGCATTTTGCGCTCAAGATCAATGTAGGCGGCTTGCCGCGACGGCTTAACAAACGCGCGCGGCAATAAGTCCATCAACACTTCATCTTTGATCTGCTCGCGCTGCTTTTTGCCTGGCTTACGCCCGGTGCGCTCAAATATGGCCTTGATTTTGACCTCCATCGCCTCTTTGACGACCGAGCCCGGCAACACCCGATCAAGCCCCCCCAATTCCAGCAGCACGCAATCGCTGGCTTGATGCAACAGCACCTCAGAATCATTGCCAAACGGTGACACAAAGCCTTTGCGTGATGGCTCCAACGGCCCGATGGGCTTCAACGCGGCTTTTTCCAAGCCTTCATTAAAGCTTTCACGCTCAAAACTAAAGTCCACCGGCAAACGATAAGCAGAGACAGATTTAAACCACATGGCGAGAACCTATAGAAAACGGATTGCGATGGTGCCTAAATTTTCTAGAATCAGCCAGCTTTTGCTTAGAATGCGCCCTACTGGTAAATGAAAGGCAAGCCATGAAACGAATTAGATTGCTTGAAAAAGCAGAAACTAAACTAGATAAGTTGCGTCGGATGCTCAACCAAGGTGAACAAAGCGGAATTTGCGATTATCACTACGACACCTTTATTGCCGATTTGGATAACGCTAACCCCGACTACGCTCCAGCAGCAAAACCGTCATACACCCCAGCGTAATCGCATCCTGCTCTGCATCACTAGCAGCACCAACCGCTTCCAGGCGAAACAGGCCTTCCCAAAACGCCGGCATTTTACGCAAGCGCGCGACCGGCACATTGCTACCGGCGCGGGTAATCAAATAAGTCGGGTTGAGAAAATAGCCGGCAAACATCCCGAGCACAGGTATTCCAGACACCACGGCGTCTAAAACTTTGATCCAACCGTTTTCTTCCTGAAACTCAAACTGCGCTTGCGCGCCAAAAATATCGTAGCGGGAACGCCAAATCGAGGCCATTCCCCGGCGCGCGATACCGCCAACCGCTTGACCATTCGCCGTCGTAAACGTGTATTTCGCGCTGAAATCAATAATTCGATCCGCTTGAATGCGAAACCGCTGTGTGCTTTGCGATTCGTCTGAAAAGACTGAAATGTCTTCTTTGAGCTTAAAAAGCTTCTGTTTGACATAGGCGACCACACTGCCCTGGGCATTGCGCACGTAAATTTGCGGCGCGAGTGCAATTTTCTTGAAGCTGAAATCGATTGGAAAAGCCATAAGTGTCCCCGGCAAAAAAGTTCGCCGGAGCGTGCCGGAACTTGACGGGCAGCGCAAGATTGGGCTTTGTCTTTGGCGGCTCATTTATTTGAGCGCATCGTCAACAAAGATCTTGAATTCGTGCACTTTGCATTTTCTTTCAGCTTGCCTCGCTGCAATTCCTGTGCGGCCATCCAAATTAAAAAAAGCCCGAGCTAAAAAAACGCACTCGGGCAATTAAGTTTTAGTCTGCTAGTTTGAACAAAAAAGGTAC